>NZ_JBLBVM010000049.1:0-143270 GCF_047250385.1 Glaciecola sp. MF2-115 | reverse complement strand
GGCCTCAACCATTTCCGCAAGGGTGGACTTCAACTCATTAAGTTCAGCTATTTTCTGGGATACCTCAACCATGTGGTCGAGTATCAAATTGTTGATGCTTGCGCAGCTCGTTTCAGGACTCTCTTTAGTTTCCAATAGCTGGGTAATTTAAGCCAAGGTCAAGTCAAGTGAGCGGCACTGACGTATGAAGCGCAAACGGCTCAATGATGATGCATCATAAAGCCGGTATTACTATCTGTTCGCTGACAAGGACTAATGAGTTTTTCTCGCTCATAAAAGCGGATGGTTTGAAAAGGTATCGTATATTAAAGAATTAATAAATATAAAAAGATGACTCTAGGGTTTACTTGGTGATTTTTAGCAGAACCCCAGCGTTATTTTAGCTAAAACGAATGGGGGCTTTGTGGTTTAAAAGATTGAATATGAAGCTACCGCGATTTTTATTAATTCGCACAAACTTCCCATATAATTTTGAACAGCTTGTTTCTGTTAATGTTTAGACCGTTAGAAGGCATTAGTTGCATGAATGTTGAGCGCTCATAAATACAACGTAGAGCAACATGCTATGTCATCAAGCGTGAGCATCGGGGCCGCAATAGCAACTGATATTCCAGTAAACGTGTAAGAACAAGAAAGCAGTCTTCTGTTTGACAAGGTAACAACACAAGCAGATGAGAAAGCCTACGATACTAAAGAAGGAGGAAAAGACCAACTTAGATGCGTAAAGGTATCGCTTATTGAGTGCCGAACTAGACCTTGAATGGCATTGCTGAATCATGATTTTTTCATTTTGTAATAAGACTTTAGTCTAATTCTGTTCGCACTCTTTTGCTATGTAAAAGTATTGTTGAGTTGCAGTTGCGAAGTCTTAAAATGCAGGGTTTTTATAACAAACTTTTTATAAATTGTTTATTCAATGTTTACGAAAGTTTTAAATCAATAATTTGTAGCAAGCACATCTTTTCCGCACCATTTCATTTTCTTAAGCCAGTCTTTGTCTGATGCTCTATGTAGTTACCAAAAAAAGATAAAAGTCTAATAGTTATGGATTTTTCTAACAAAAATGTGACAATTTTCAAGTTTGATAATGAAAATAATTGGTAACTTAAATAATCACTAATTAATACATAAAAAGATAATATAAATCAGTGAGATAAAGTTAACGTTTTTGCAATTTGGAGTTGCAGAGTTTGGATCGCTTGACTATATTTTGATCAAATTTTGATCAGAAGGCAGAACAGATGTGAAATTATTCAACTCAGAAGCAAACAACCGAAAAATTAAAGCGTTCAATGAAGCGCAAGCAAAAGGGGAATATAGGCCTTACTTAAGTGCAAGTTTCATGTCTGCTGGCACTCGTTCTATTTTTAAATGCCCGAAGACTGGGCGAGATATATTACTGCTGTCGCAGACTGAAAAGCACGGCTACATCAATTTGATTTATCAACCTAACGTAATTGAAATTAAAGAGCAGTACGCTCTTGATTTACAGATAACTTTAGAAATTTGCGAGCAAGAACGCTGGATCCACCCAAGAGATCACGAAACCGGTGAATTGAAAGTTTGCACCACCGACCTGTTAGTCATTGTATCAGACGAGAATGGAAGACAAGCCCGATTAGCTTATAGTTTTAAGTATCAGGTAAACCTAGATGAAGATTGGCGAACGGATCAAAAATTAAAGCTTGAGGCATTATATTGGGATCGTTTTGATATTACATTCGATTTGGTTGAGCGAATGCATATTTCAAAAATGAAGGCATATAACTTGATAAATCTATCCGCTTGGTATCAACACTCATTAGCTGATGACTTGATAGATATGTTTGTTCGAGTGTTCTTAACGCAAGTGAAAATAACTCCTCTTGCTGCGCTGACAAATCTCCTAAGAGATGCAGGAAATGTCCTTGAGATCACAACGCGTCAGGCTAATGTGTTATTTGCTAATTGCGTGCTACGGCTGAAAATCAAACTCGATTTGAGCCGAAAACTTGAATATCACCAGCCAGTTCGGTTGCTTTAGCAATATGAGAGTTTTGTAATATGGCGAACCTTTACGACTTATTTAACCTTTCCGACACTGGTATTGATTTTTATGCAGGCGAATTTGGCAAAGATGATGATTTTCTGTTGAGTCATATAGTTCAGGATGAGGATGGTAATGAAATTCTGGTTGTCACTAACTTAACTCAATTTGAGGCTAAGCGTGAGCCTAGTAAACCTCGGATTTTTAATCGAAACAAATTTAGTTCACTGTTTAATTACAAAACAGACGATGATGGCTATGCATTAAGCTTCGTAGAGCCAAATATATGGTTATTATCTGACCATGAATTAAGTTTGAAATATTCAAGAAAGAAGGAACGTCGTGACTATGCCTTCAAGTTGATTGAGCCTTTCACTACACCTGAAAAAATCTATCAATATCTGGCCGGGAAGCTAAATAAAGAAATCAAAGCACATGCAGAAGCATTAGGCTGTAATCCCAATAATAATGGAAAGGAAATTATTCGACCGCTTAATCGATTTATATCCCTTGGCTGTCATAAAAATGCGCTGATACTCGTTAAATACGAGAATTGCGGGAAAGAGCCTCGTTCATATAAAGCCGATTCTAAAACAGGTCCTAAAACAAAGTCATGTGGAAACCCTACTAACTCCGGATCCAGAATGTATCAGCCAGACGACATTCAAAAAATACGAGAAATTGCATTTGCCAATGGCATTGAAAAGAAAGACGGTAAATTCCAAATTAAGCGTATAAGAACCTTATTCGATAGAGATCATGCCTCTGACAAGGGATGGGTTGTTAAGAATGGTAAACAATTTCCCGCTTTGCTTCTCAATGAAAATCAAAGATTAACTAAACGGCAGTTTTACCGAGTTTTTCATAAAGCTGTTATGCCAAATGAGATGATGGTACTGACAGATGGCATTAAAGAGGCGATCAACCGCTCTCGTCAAACTAAAGGTAAGGCAAATGAAGGAGTATTTAGAGCTGGACAGGTCTGTGAAATAGATAGCACTCCCCTTCCTGTATACCTTGCTAACCCACTTGAACCAAATAAAAGAGAGACCGTCGGGAAAGTCTATCTGTGTATGATTGTTTGTGTAGCAACTGAAGAGATTATGGGGTACTCGCTATCGTTTGCCCCGCCAGTTTGGGAGAACATTGCGGAAGCTCTTATCAATTGCATGCGCGATAAACAAGAATACGCATCGCAGTATGGCGTTGATATCGACTCGGAGGACTGGCCGGTACAACACGTGCCTGAGGGGATTCGGGCAGATAATGGGGTTGAGTACTTAAAACAAATTATCCAGCGAATCATTAATGGTGATGAAATTGAAATTAATGATTTTAGTATTAATGCACCGGGTCAACCCAAAGGGAAGGGGACGTCAGAGAAAGTTTTGCACATCATGCAAGGTTTTCTAGAGAACCTACAAGGAAAAGTAACTAAAGATCGCAATCCCAGTATCCAACACCCTGCAAATCATCCAATTATATTTTTAGAAGGGCTCCATGCGTTGGTGATCCGAGCTATTACTATTCATAACACAACTCATTTTCGACCCAGACTCATCACCCACGAAATGGCCTCCAACAGCGTAAAACCTGTGCCTTCAGCGATGTGGCAATATCTCATGAATCATGAAGCCTACGGCAGACCACCTACATCACCGCAGCAGCTCTCCCAGAAAGTATGGGTGTTAATGCGCAAACATACTGCAACAGTAAACCCCAGAGAGATTCGGCTGAATAAACTTGGATACAAAAATCAATGGGCTATCAAGCAGGGCTGGTTCGACCAAGCGGAATTTCATGGAGCATTTGATATTGAGGTCATTGCTTTTAAGGGTTCCGTAGACCAGATATACGTACGGGATGGTGTCGGCGTTTTGCACCAGATAGAAATTCATGACGATTATGAAAAATTCAGAGGTATGACCTTATCTCAAGCGCAAGCTGAGCAACATAAAGACGCGCAGATAAAACAAGATTTGGAACATCAAAATGCGCAAGCGCTCATTAACTACGAAACAGAGGTACAAACGCTCGTCGCACAGGGTGAGGATTTTTATCAATACGCTCCTGTGAATTGTCGTATCTCGTTCCCTGACGGCATTGATGTGTTGAATTTTCAAATGCGAGAAAACGAGCAAATTGAGCGAGCGGATCGTTACCTAAAATTAATGGGGGTAGATAGCGATGTATCGAAAACTAACATTGAAAACCAATCCACTGGAACTAATGATGATGAGGAGTATATCTGCTGATGTCACGTCATATTGTAACAAAAAAGACCGCTCACTACCGAGATGAGCTTAAACAGAAATACTCGGGTAATCCTTTAGTAGAAGCGATGCCCGCTTTTTTGAATAAACAGGCGTTTAATGATCGTATTGAAAAGTCGGTTCCACTACCTGAAGATTTCTTTTCAAGTCCGCGTATGGACGCGCTGGACGACGTATTAGAATTAGAAAAGTCTTTCTTCTCAATACCACAATGCTATCTATTGTATGAAATGATCTATTCACTGGTCCGTCGATATTACGGTGAAGTCAATCCTTTGGCAGCCCATACGGTCGCAATGACTCATGATCTCGCTTATCATTTGAAAGCTGGAAAACATTGGGAGCTGTCGGCCGATAATATAGATGATGATGGCGAAGGAGAATCACAGTCCATTCTGATTTCGGGCCAAAGTGGTCTAGGGAAATCAAGGAGCGTGCGACGTTTGTTCAAGTTATTTTTTGATCAAGTCACTATGCATAAAGGTTACAAAGGAAAACCCTTTATCACGGAACAGGTGTTTTATATCAGTATTGATATGACTAATTCCAAGAGCAAAACTGCTTTAGCATTGGCATTTTTCGCTGAGTTGGATCGAGTATTGGGATATAAGGCCAGCGAAGATTCTTTGAGTTCTAGTCTTAAACCTTTTCAATACCTCAATGCTATGCAGCTAGCTTGCCTTAAACATCACATTGGTGTGATCCATATAGATGAAATGCAATATATCTTGAACCGTCCCAAATCTGCAAAAAAGGATAGAGAAAACGACCTACCAACATTACCTGAATTGGAGGCGCTGTTTAACCAAGTTGGCGTGCCCATCATCGTTTCGACAACCTCTGAAGCGCTAAATCAATTCTATAATAACTTGAAGCTTCCGAATGCTGAAGCGACGCCTTTGCAGTTGTCCAGTCGATTATCTTCTGCCTGCCATATCACCTTTCATCTATGGCAACGTAATACAAAATACGTCGATAAGTTTTTTGAGGTGTTTTTCCCAGATACTGTGTTTAAGGGGGAGCTTGCCATTGATGAAGCATTTAAACGTCACTTTTTGATTTTGTGTGCGGGCGTTATCAAGGCAATGGTTTTCTTGGCCGTTTCCTTTCTTCGGAGTCTTCATGCCAAACTCAGCGGTCAAGGAATGAAGCAAAATGAGGCGCTAACCGATTTTTTGAACAATGTGTACAAAACGCGTTTTGCTACGTTGGATAGCTCTCTCAAAGATTCCCTTAAAATGTATGTCATTGGTCCTTCACCTGTTACAGAAAGCGGTCAGGATACTGGTGACGGCGCTCCAAAAAATAATACAGACGACGAAGCATTTGGTGTTGCTAAAGAGGTCGAACAAACAAAAACAAAAAATCCAAGAACAACAAAACGCCAGCCTAAGGAGGCTCATCATATTGAACGGATTGTTGAGGGAGAAGAGCACATCGATGCGGACAGCATCGTCCTAACTTATGAAAATGGTCAGGCACGTGTTTAACTACTATCCAACCCCTTTGCCTGATGAACATCTTGCTAGTGTGGTGTATAGAGCTTTCCTGCTGACATATTACAAGGAAATAGAACATCACATCAAAGTCAGGCATAAACAATCTTTTTTTGATACACCTATTAACTGCTGGGTGCCTGCTTACGAGAGTTTGTTTTGTCATTTCAGTGGCTTGGAATCAGTTGATACGCTATTGAAGCGACATAGCAATGTTATGGACTACGGTATGTGGGCTGCCAAAGCCAATAATACGAAAACTTTGGCTGATTCTCTTGAGTCACTTAGCACAATGAATTGGAAGCTATCGTTGTATGTGGCTACAGATAGAGGCTGGCGATATTGTCCTGAATGCGCTAATGAAGAAGTAAAGCAACATGGAACATCGTATTGGCATGCTTCACATCAACGGTATTATCAACGCACTTGTCCTAAGCACAACACCCTGTTGATATACTATACCTCTGCAAAATTCTCGCTTCCTCCTATTGGAGAGTCCTCTATTCCGGCATCCACACAGGAAATTGAGGTAGATAGGCTTTTGGCGAAGATTGTGTGCACGTTGCGTCAATTGCCGCACCGAGAACAAAAAAAACGCCTAATCTGTGCGCTAAAGCAAAAACTGAATGTTGCGAAAAATATGACTCGTCACTCACACAACGGACGACGATTATCTCAATTACATACAAAATTTTCGGAAGCAATTAATACGCCCGAAATCCTGCCATTTTTCACCTTTGATAAAGCAATATCGATGCTACCCCCACTAACATCTATGACAGGCATTTATCACATGCTGAACAAGAACAATCAAATGCATCCAATGTGGTATTTGATGTTGATTTACGCCTTTTTAGATGAAGAGGATATGCTCATCGCCTTTGATTCAACGACAGATTGGGATGATTTTCGATGGGAGGTTGAAGCCAACATGATGCCAATTTCGGCCTAAGCAGATATTACAACATTTAGGAGGGAGTCAATGAAACAGAGTGCTTGGTGCAACGGCCTAATTGACCCAGTTATGATGTCGCAGAATATTTTTCCTATTCATGATTTTTATGTCTCGGGGAAAAGTTAATGGAGCTGCTCCAATACGCTCCAAGACGCTATAGAGACGAGACTGTATACAGTATGGCTGCGCGGTTGGTTTTACATGACATTTCAATATCTATGTCACGCAGCTCGCAAAATGTGTTTCAAAACAAAAATCTACAACTGGATTCAGCGCTGCCTTCTTTTCTTCCTTTGCTTGCCGAGAAAATGCAGTGTAGTTGCGACGAACTACTTCAACAACACTCGCTGTTTCCATACTACTCTATGTTTGCAAACAAGCGAGCTAGGCAACGGGCATTATCGACGTTGCTAAGGGGCGACAGTAGTGGCGCTTTTAAAGCGCTAGGATTGCTAGCCAATCGTTTAGCGGATGAAAGTCATTTGAAATATTGTCCCATGTGCGCTAATAATCAGAAATTTGCATATGGGGAAACCTATTGGCTTAGAGCACACCAGCTACCATTAGTGAGCGTATGTGCAGAGCACAAGTGTAAATTGATACGTGTGCCTAGACGACGCAAGCATTTGTTATTTCCTGAACATAGCAAACCCATCGACTATAAGTTTGACGCTGTAGCGATGAAGATTGCTGACATAAGTAGAGATCTTTTAAATAGTAGTAACTTTGACAACGGTAAACTTTTAAAAGGATATGCTGCAAGACTTGTTGGTCGAAGGTTAGCAACTACCAAATCCATTAATTTGAGTAAATGGTTCACCGAAATGTCAGAGTACTTCGTCTCGTTGAAAGCGAAAGACGAGAGAGTTTCGCAACTACTTTCTGAGCAGAGTGAGCATGGCTTTCCAGCGAATGTGTTTTATTCTGGTAATTCCAGCCATCATCCGATTAAGCATGTCCTTATTATTACTTTTTTATTCGAACACTTCGGTGATTTTGTTGTTAACTATAGTAATACATCAACTATTGTCGATAACCAAAATCTGCCAGAGCTGCCAAAACAGTCAGATATTGATAAAGCTAAGCACAATAAAGTGAAGCAGTATTTGAATCAAAACTTGTCACTGCGCCAGATAGTGAAACGCGCCAACGCAAGCGCGGCAACTGTGAGAAATATTGCAAAAAGACAGGGCGTTCAATTAACCTCGATGAAACGTCAGGTGGATCATACAACAGAGCGGTTAATCACCATCAAGTTGATGGTGGGATTACCTACTGAGAGAATATCATTGCAGCTTGGCGTTTCCATATCAGACGTGGAGCAAGTTTTGTCGGGACAACCAGAAATAAAATTTCTGCGGCGCCGAATTCGGAATTATCGCAAACGGCAACAGAGCAGAGATAATCTACTAGTGACAATAGGCGACTTAAAACATTTGCGAGTCAAAGAAGTGAAAAAAAAGTGCTATGCCGATTACATGTGGTTATACAAAAATGACAATGCATGGTTGTTTAATACGCTTCGATCACACAGCTTTCCTGTGAAAATATAGTTAATTTAAACCGAAAGCAATTGCGACAAACCTGATTTGATTTGCTAGTAAAAAACATTGTTTTAAAGTGATAGCTCACCACCATTTAATAACAAAACTATATTAACTTATGAAGTCGCGGAAACACTTTTACTTGGCGCAATATGATTACTAATAATTGCATTGGTGTTAACAACAACTTGTTATTAATCCGCATTAGTTGCAGTAGCTCATATCTGATCTGACATTCTTTCTGAGAAGTTTTGACTTAACCTGACAGGCAGCAAAGAGCGATATTGCAGACATATTAGAAATTGTCTGATAGTCTGGATTAATGTCAGTTTTCCAACCCAAAGCGGACGCTACAGACTGAGGTTCAGTCTTAAATATGGTGTGGTGTGTATTGAAAACTAGCGACTAATTATCAATGAGTCAGTTTTGGGATATTGCGCACTCGCAATTTACCTATTAAATTCAAAAGAGGGATCGAATGAATATATACTTTTCTGATTATTTTGGAGTTTCTAAGGAAGAGCTTGATCAATATGGGGCTTTCAATATTTCATTGATCAATGATCTCCCAGTGTTTATTGATCCGTTTTTGCTATTCAGTAGTTATGAAAACAAATACGAAGCACTTCATCAAGAAATTATAAAGTACATTACTTTCCTGAGAGCGATGTCAGACAAAGGACCTATATCAAAAGGACTCATTAGGCATTGGTTTCTTTTTCCAGAAGTTAAACAGAATTGGCTTGGCTATAGCAAAATAGGAAATGGAGGCCTAGGTCTAGGGCCGAATTTTGCGGCCGCACTGAATGATAATTTAAGTACAATATTCAATGATTTTGGTGCAGAACAGATAACACAAAGCAGTCACCTTGAAAAGCTGTGTCTTATTAAAGACGGAGTTGGTAAAGACAGCATTAGTGATTTTACAACCAATCTAATAAAAGGCTTTATTTGCGAATACACACAGACATTCGCCTTAAACCAACTAGACGATTCCAGATGTAAAAAGGTTAGCGTCAAACATTCTAATTTTGATTACAATACTAGAAGGTGGAATGCCAAAACATACACACTTCCCTACATTGACGGCGACTTTGTTCTGCTTACCCCGAAAGATATTCTTACCAAAGATGATGCGTGGATTAATAAGCACGATATTATAGGCGATTTTGACGAGATAGCTGAATCAATACCGAATTTAGAGCTCCGAGCACAAATAAATGACTATCTTCTTCGTCAGATTCCCGAAAGCGCGAATAGACGAGAGACCAATGAGGCGATATCGCGAACACTTCGAAAATTTCCAGTTCTTATTGATCATTACATTCGATATAAAGAGGAGCATGGTGATGAAGCTGTTGCGCTAAGCGAGCAAAAAGTAGAAGAAACAGAAATTATTTTTATTCGGCTGGTTACTAATCTCGTTGAGATACTTCGAGCGGAGAAAGTATTTTATTCACAAAAAGGCGATACGTTTGATGAAGCACATAATCGAATTATGTTCCTAAAGCAAGTCATTGAAAGTAATGATGGTTACCGCTTATTTTATGTTAAAGGGGAGCCAGTTAAAAGAGAATCAGACTTGCAGTTGATCTTTCGACTTACTTGGTATGCAGCTGAAGATGACGTCAATGCAGAGGTAAATAACGGTCGAGGGCCAGTAGATTACAAAATCTCAAGAGGCTCCAAAGACAGTACATTGGTAGAATTTAAATTAGCAAGTAACAGCAAGCTTAGGCAAAATTTAGCTAAACAAGTTGAAGTTTATAAGGCTGCAAATCAAACTAAAAAGTCAATTAAAGTGATTCTATATTTCACAGATTCCGAGTTGAGCAGACTTATAAAGGTTTTGAAGGATTTGGAGCTTAAACAAGATGAACAATTAATTTTAATCGACGCTAGAGCAACAAATAAACCATCAGGATCCAATGCAAAGTGAATCTGCAATATGCGTAAATTATGACGTTTAGGCTAGCCTAGATTAGGAGGATATTGTGTGCCCAAAAATTTAATGCGTATTAATAGTATCAAGGAGGCGAACGGCAAAATCGATCTGATGACAGCTTCAAATTAGATATATTCATTCGGTTAAATGTTTAGTGTTCAAATAACGATGATATTAAAGAGAAAATTATGGAAGAATTTGATAATAAACTAGAAAGCCTAAAAACACTGTTAGGCCCTGAAATTAAGCAAAACTGGCTTTTCGGTGCAGGGATAAGTTTTGATTCAAAAATACCTTTAATGTACCCATTAACCAGTCGTGTAGAGAAAATCATTGAAGAAGAAACAGATGCTGAAACAAATGAAATTTTGGGTTCGCTAAAAGCAGATCTAACCGCTGACTGCCATGTCGAACACTATCTGAGCCATCTGGGTGACCTTCTAGCTATTGCTGATCGATCTAAAGACAAAGCTGCAAATATTGGTGCCAGTAGTTATACCTGTGAACAGTTAAGGCACTTATATTTAGAAGTTATCAAGGCTATTGGGGGTATTGTCAGGTATGGATATGTTGGTGCGAATACTGAGCGTGGAATAGAAGAGGAGATTGGTGAGGCTACCACCCCTATTGTTGAAATAACTCCTCATTGTGAATTTATAGAAGCTCTATTGGTTAGTCAGTCAAATCTCGAGCGACGCTCAAAAACTACATTCTTTACTACTAATTACGATACTTTGCTCGAAGATGCCTTGGCTCTGCACAAAAAAGTAGTATGCGATGGTTTTTCAGGTGGTGCCGTCGGGTTTTGGAACGCCGAGAAAGAATTTTCAAATGCAATTTCGGATTCGAATACCTATCAACTATATAAACTACATGGATCAATTGATTGGCACAGAGATGATAAATTAGGGTTAGTCCGTGCGCGGTACGGAACTAAATATTTGTCAAATCCAGCAAATATTATGATTTATCCTCAAGCGACAAAATATGTAGAAACGCAAAAAGACCCGTTTGCTAGTTTGTTTTTGGGTTTAAGAAAAACGCTATTGAATGGACAGCAAAATACATTGATTACTTGTGGTTATAGTTTTGGTGATGACCATATTAACGCTGAAATAGAAAGCGCGTTAAGAAGTGACTCTAACCAAACGACTGTTATTGCTTTTATTCAAGAAGATCCCAAAGATGGAGTTGTTATAAACAAAACTTTAGACGCTTGGCTTACCTGCCCCAAAATTGGTTCTAGAATTTATGTTGCTGGCGAATTAGGGATTTACCATAATTCAATAACTCGTTTAGCTGAGACAGATACTAGCAAGTACACATGGTGGCGTTTTGATGGTCTAACTCAGTTCATCAAAACAGGGGACGTATCATGAGTAACATATTCCAAGCAAGGAAAGAATTGAAAGTAGGTAGAATTATTGAGGTGTCTGGCAATAATTTACGCATCGAAATTGACGACAGTGTTAACGAGCTTATTCGTGCCGTTGATGGACAGGTTTATCCTGTGGGGCAAATGGGCAGTATAATTAAAGTGCATTTTGGCAGAAAGTTACTATTTGCTTTTGTACGGTCGCTTAAAATGAGATCTGAGTTGATAGCTGATGACAGTAATCAACCAATCAATGCCGCGGATGATGCACGCATTTTAGAAGCAGACTTGTTTGGCCAAGGAATATGGTCTAATAAAAATTCTCGCCTAGATTTTTCTCGCGGTGTTGAAACTTATCCTTTGCCCTTGCAAAGCGCTTATATATGCCTGAATGATGAATTAGAGGCTGTTTATAAAGCGGCAGAATCTAATGCTCAAGATGAAGCAATTAGCCCTATGGTTCCTATTGGAAATTACATAGGCGGCAACAATGCAGTATGTCGAGCTAATATTGACAAACTTTTCGGCCATCATTTCGCAATATTAGGATCTACTGGTTCAGGGAAATCGGGAACAGTAGCTTCCATTTTACATTCTGTTTTAGACCATAAACCTCAAGACACAACGTTAAAGCCCAGAATTGTCATGATTGATCCACATGGCGAATATGCTAGTGCTTTTGGTGATAGAGCAAAAGTATACCGAGCGTATAATGATGCTTCTGTAACTGATGATGAAGCAGAGCTTTTAAAATTACCTTATTGGCTAATGTCTAGTGATGAATTGAGATCATTGATTATTGGCAAGACTGAACACGAAGCTACATCTCAAAATAATATTATTTACGAGGCAATTACTTACTCTAGATTGCAAGAGGCTGGCTTGGTACAGGATATCGGCGAAGAACCAAATGGCGGGGATGAGGCTAGTCTCAGCGTTGATATAACTGAAGAACAAGTTTTAAATTTTGATAGAGACAAGCCGGTTCCGTTTAAGTTAACTCAGTTTGTAAAGCACATAGACAAAGTGCAAGGCCGTAAACTAGGAAAACCGGATAACTTGGCGGCATCATCAGGCCGAGATAAAGTTGATAACATACTTAAAAAACTTAAAGTCCTACGATCCAATCCACAGCTCAATTTTTTGTTGAAAGAATATAATGTGGATACCTCTCCAAAGCTACAGGATATATTGACACAATTTGTAGGTGAGGCGGATGGAAAAGACATTCGCATTATCGATATATCTGGCTTGCCAAATGAAGTGGCTGGGCCGTTGACAGCATTAATATCCAGACTCTTATTCCAATATAAACTTTGGCAAACAAGGGATGAAAGAGAGAAAGACCCCGTACTATTTGTCTGTGAAGAAGCACATCGCTATGTACCGAACCATGGTGAGGCACAATACAAAGAAGCTCAAGATGCGATTAGACGCATTGCAAAAGAAGGACGGAAATACGGATTAGGCTTAGGGCTTATTTCACAAAGACCATCTGATGTCGAAAGCACAGTCCTTTCTCAGTGCAACTCATGGATTGTTCTTAGGTTATCGAATTCTAGTGATCAAGAGCATGTTTCAAGATTTTTGCCTGACAGTTTAAACGGTTTAACCAAAATGTTATCAGCCCTTACAAGGCGCGAGGCGATTTTTGTTGGGGAAGCAGCAGCACTCCCCAGCAGAATTCGAATTCGAGAGTTATCGCCTGAACAGCTACCAAATTCTCACGATATCAAATTCGCAAGTGGTTGGTTGAATGACGCTATTCATGAAGCTGATCTGATGAAAATCGTAAATCGCTGGTGCGGTACTTTGGACGAGAAAGAAGAATAGATGAGTACGCTTTTGTGTATATAAATATTGTAGGTAAGTGGCATCAGGCGACTGTCAAATTTAGTCTAGTTCGTATATGAAAAGTGTCAGATTGAGTTGAGACTAATTCACATTAGTAATTAAAACCTGATTACTAGGCTCACTCAGTTAGAGAGATCCTTTAATGCGCCAAGTTATTCCCAAACTTTAATGAAACGGGCATCATCCTAAATCCTACCGTGCTCTAAATATTCCCAAACTTTAATAGATATTCGCAACCGGAGAACGCAGCATCCAAATGTATTCAATCCCAAACTATAATGTTACCGGTCAGTAGTTGTGCGATGTAAGTTCGTCCGTTTTTGCCAATTGGAATGGCTTCAAATACGGCATATAACTTTACTTTGTAATTAAGCTTGTTACTTAAATTACATTTGATTTAAATGAAAAACCCGCTTTACGCGGGTTTTTTAATAATTTAAAGATATTTAGACACTGATAATTTACAAAACTACTTAGCGAGTTTACGACCTACAAGAAGCAAGAACATACCTATTAAAAACATCGTTATAGTCGTCGGTGAAGAAACAGAAATTCTGCTTCCATTTGCAGACCATGCGACAGCTTGTTCAAACAACTGATCAGCACTGCCACTTCTAAGTTGATCGTTAGAATAACCTGAGTTCGACATATAGACAGGTCCTAAATACACAGAACGCCCGACGCTATCTTGATAAATTACTTGATTATTTTGTGCTAGTGAAATTGCACCATTGTCAACACCATTAGGCACTTCTAAACAACAACCTGAATAAAAAAAGTCAGATACACCCATCGTTATGGCATGGTTTACATTATTAAACACTAAGCTATTAGAATTTGAGTAGTTATAGCCGCCAGTTGTTAAGGCGGGAGATATTGCTTGAGCAAAAGTATCAGCAGCACCAGTCAATGATTGAATAGCATAATGCCACCAGCCAGCCGTGACGATACCACCCCCATTGTTCATAAAGTCAAATGCTGCGCTTAAGGCTGCAGTCGAGTAACCATTGGTCGAAGAGCCACTCCCACCTAAAATAATAGCGTCGTATGGACTGAGACTTGAGACGTTTACTATCGAACCTTGATTTAAACTGACCGCATTGAAATTAAAAACGGTACTATCGTTTAATTGAGAAATAACCTCGTTTGTTTGCGAACCACCTGTATTGTCGCCAATTACGGCTACATTAATTATATTTGCAAAACCATTAACCGAAAAAGCTAATGATGCGATAACACAAAAACATTTAAAGACTTTCATAACTACTCCAAGACTTATATTTTAATTCAATTTTCCTTTAGCAATAAACAAGCCAAAATTAATTTGCAATAAAATCAACAGCTTGCTTTTTTGGGTTTTAGAAGGTGATAAAAAAGTGGACACTAAACTGCTTGTTTTATAAACAGTTTTTATAAGGGGACTATTATAAAGTAGAATTTCAGAAAGAAAAATCCAAACATTTGTATAGCACTTTGACGTTTGAAGATTTGCTAAAAATTAAGATCGCCATTGTCAATAAGCTCCTCTCACTACTTGTTTAATATCAATTGAGGTCGGAAAAGTCTTAATTAAGCATGCTAGTCTATACTAAAACTCACAATCCCCACCAAACAATTAACCAGCAAGGACAACACAAACATGAAATATTTGTTACTACTATGTTTGCTGGTTATTGGCTTTGACAGCTTCACAAAAGAACACACTGTTGAATTAACAGAACCTAAATTTGATTTAATTTTAGATAAGTATTTCATCAGAACGATAGATTTTGCTTCGTTGTCAGAAAAAGAAACCATTCATTTAACGTACTGGGGTA
Source organism: Glaciecola sp. MF2-115 (assembly GCF_047250385.1). Lineage (NCBI taxonomy): Bacteria > Pseudomonadati > Pseudomonadota > Gammaproteobacteria > Alteromonadales > Alteromonadaceae > Glaciecola > Glaciecola sp. MF2-115. The sequence goes on along the minus strand of NZ_JBLBVM010000049.1, from coordinate 127,985 downwards.
GCACGCCAAGTGCCGAAATAAGGCAGAGTGGCAAAACAACGCTCCTTACTGCCAGTGAAGATACCACTGAATCAGTTTCATTAAAGTTTAACGGACAGATAAAGCTTTTGACTTTCTAAAGTCAAAAGAAACCTGCTTCGTACAGCCCTCACTATATTAAGGCGACTAAAGGAAAGGTGACGGTAGACGTTCCAAAAGTGTACGAATTAAGCAATATACTCTTAGCGCTGTCGGACCATTATTATCATTCCAAATATGGAATGAATGGAGATAGTACTTACTTTACAGAAGTTCTGGCTTGGTTTTCCCCATACAAAGACCATCAGATTTTTAATGCTCTGAACGGCGCTGATTATTATGGCTTTGTTGAAAACGGACCCGCCTATGAAGTGGACAGTGAACAAATTACTAAGTCAGTGATCTACGCTGGTTTTCGTGCAAACAACGACCTTGAAGATAAGATTAGCTTATTAGAGGATTTCGCAAAAGTCAGTGACTTCCAAAAGTTTTATCAACAACATCAAGCCTACTATGCAGGGTTAAAAGACCGTTTTCAAAAGGATTCACAAGCTGAAAAAGTTTGGCAATGGCTAGAATCAAACTTTCCTGAACGATATCACAGTTACAAAGTATTTTTTTCACCACTTGGGCCAGGAAATCACAGCGCTAGGATGTACGAAAATAACGGTTTCAAAGAAGCAATTATGTTTATTAGCGGGCCAAATCGCTACGATTCAAATAATGATGAAAGCGTAAAAGCGATTAAACTAACCCGTACCTTTTTTACCGAGATTGACCACGCCTACGTGAACCCTTCATCGGGCGCATACATAGATCAAATTTCTACTGCATTAAAAGACTTAAAGCCTTGGTATAAAGGCGGTGGTTACAACAAACCTTACTTGGTATTCAACGAATATATGACATGGGCGGTGTTTTCCTTATACGCCTTGGATAACTATTCTAAAGACGATTACCTATTTGCTAAAGGCTACGTAGAAAAGTTTATGGTTGAAAATCGTGGGTTTTACAAGTTTAAAGAGTTTAACGATGAATTAATTAGGCTTTACACAAATCGACAGCGTGGGCAAAAAGTCGTCGATTTGTACCCATCTATAATTGATTGGATGCAATAAAATCAGCCACTATTGCATAGCTGCAGACTACGTTTTATTTCACTTATCTAGCGAAGAGCTTGTATTGTTTCATTATTCCTACTCTATGCGTTAAACTTTGGTATAGCTTTTTATTATTCAACTGAGCAACGAGGTGTCAAATGAACGTATTTCAAAGTATCTATGACAATAATGAGTGGTCGACTCAATTAGAACCTAACCTCAATTCGCAACTCATTCTCTTGTTTGGCAACCGCGATATCATAGCTGATCAGCAAATTCGTCAGCAAATTCATCAAAATTACCCAAATGCAAATTTAGTAGGCTGCACAACCAGTGGAGAAATCCAAGGTGCTGCACTCTACAATGACACACTGTGCTTAACGGCTATCGAATTTAAATCCACGACAGTGAAAGTCTATAGCCAATCGGTTTCTGAGTCAGATTCTACCTTACAGTTGGGGCAGGATTTAGCGAAAAAATTGCAGCCAGAGGGCTTAAGGCATGTTTTCTTAATATCCGATGGTCAGTTAGTCAATGGCACAGAATTAATAGACGGCATTACGCCTCATTTACCAGAGGATGTTTTAGTGACGGGTGGACTCGCAGGCGACGGTTCACGCTTTGAAGAAACCCAAGTATGGCATGATGATCGTGTAGAGTCTGGTTTGGTTGTAGTTGTTGGACTCTATGGTGAAAGCTTGCAAATTGGGCATGGCAACTTAGGCGGTTGGCGCGAATTTGGTCCAGAACGCCAAATTACTAAATCGAAAGACAACATTCTATATGAACTAGATGGTAAGCCGGCCTTAGAGCTGTACAAGCAATTCCTTGGTGAGCATGCTGATAATTTGCCTGCTTCAGCCTTGTTATTTCCGTTAGCGATGACACAAGAAAGTGACAGCGAAACCGTAGTACGCACTATTTTGAATATTGATGAAGATAATCAGAGTATGATTTTTGCAGGCAGCATGCCAGAAGGCGCAACTTGTCAGCTAATGCGGGCAAACTACGCGGATCTAGTAGATGGCGCAGAGGGAGCAGTTACTAAATCAATTCAGACTATGCCGCAATCAGGACCTGAGCTAGCGATTTTGATCAGCTGTGTAGGCAGACGTCTGGTACTTAACCAGCGCACTGAAGAAGAATTAGAAATTATTCAAGAAATGTTACCAGATAACTGTAAAATGACGGGGTTTTATTCGTACGGTGAAATATCGCCGATCGTGCCCTTTGGTCGATGTGGCCTGCACAATCAAACCATGACAATAACATTATTTTCAGAGAACTAAGTTGACTGATATTCATAAACTACTGCAGCGCCAACTTAGGCGTAATAAAAGTTCTTTGCCTCAATCTGAGGAGAATAAAGACTTTTTGTTGTCTGTGTCAGAGGTTTATGATCAGTACGATCAGGAAATTAGCCTGCTTGAGCGCTCTTTATATCTTATTTCTGCTGAACTTAATGAACGAAACACGCTCCTTAAATCGCAGCTAGAAGAGCTAACTGAAACCAAAAATCAACTTAAAGGCTCACTTAGTGTTGTCAACGCGACCTTCGACGCTACCGGTGAAATTATTCTGGTGTATGACATTAAAGGGAAATTAGCGTCGATAAACAAAATGGGCGAAGAGTTTTTTGAAGCTAACAACATCGTTGATTTTAATGATTGGGCTGGCTTACTGAGTATTTTTAAAAACCCTAAAAATGCACAAAAAGTGAATAACAGTTTAAAAGAAAGCCCGCTTCAGAGCTTGGCTGGGGTAGTGGAATTAACCACCAACTTCACTTATGAATACCGTTCACTTCCACAAATTATTAATCATGTCTTAGTAGGTCGAGTTTGGTGTCTCAGAGATGTGACGCAACAAAGAGCGACGGAAGAACTCATTCAACATCAAGCTTATCATGATGCTCTAACTGGGCTTCCTAATCGTATTTTGCTACTAGATAGGGTTGAGCATGCGGTCGCGTTAGCAAAACGTGAAAAGCGGCAAATAGCGGTTGTATTTGTCGACTTAGACAACTTTAAGCGTGTAAACGATACTGAAGGCCACAAAGCTGGTGATGAGCTTTTGATAATGCTAGTAAAACGCATTCAGTCACGTCTTCGGGAACAAGATACCTTAGCGCGCCTGGGCGGTGATGAGTTTGTCATACTGCTTGAAGGGATCACTCAGCAAGGTGATGCGACGGTTTTATGTAAAGAGCTACTACATATATTGAATGAGCCTTTTATCATTAATGGTCGCCAGCATTTTGTCACCTTGAGTCTCGGAGTATCGCTATTCCCCGAGCACGATGCTATTCCTGAGCAATTGATCCTCAAAGCCGATATGGCAATGTACAAGGCAAAAGAGGAAGGTAAAAATACGTTTGAGTTTTATAACAAGAAGCTAGAATCGAAAGCGTTTTTTCAAGTTAAAATTGAACGTGAATTGCGCGAAGCGCTAAATGCCAATGAACTCGAGACGTTTTTCCAGCCTAAAATTGAGTTAGCAACGGGAAGAATTGTTGGTGCTGAATTGTTGATCCGGTGGTTTAAAGCAGATAAGAGCAGCGTTCCTCCCGACATTTTTATACCTGTTGCAGAATCGACTGGACTCATCACTCATATCGGTAAAATGGTGATTGATTCAGCAATTAAACATCTGAAATATTGGCACAGTAAAGGAATTCTCGATTTAAAGTTAGCGGTTAATCTGTCTGTTATTGAGTTTCAAGACACGGACTTAATTCAACACCTAATCGACACGGTAGATGCGAATGAAGATGTTGGCTCTCAATTAATTATTGAGCTGACGGAATCCATATTTATGGAAGACAAGGATAGAATTCGTCATATTATGGAGCGCTTGAGCACTAGAGGTGTCTCATTTGCTTTGGATGATTTTGGCAAAGGCTATTCATCGTTTAGTTATTTACAAATTCTACCTATCGACTATTTAAAAATAGATAAGAGCTTTTTGCAGAACGTTACTCGTGATAAGCAAAGTGCTGCCATCGCGCGAACGATTATTGACGTTGGTCACAACCTTGAATTAGAGGTCATAGCTGAAGGCATAGAAGATCAAGAAACCTTGGACTATGTGACTAAGGAGCGTTGCTCAATGGCGCAAGGATATTTCTTACACAGGCCAATGAGCAGCGAAGAGTTTAATAAATTGGTGTTCGAGCAAGCCGCAAAGAGTAAGTAACTACAGATCATTACTGATCGCGCAAGACTACTGATTGCGCAGCACTTCTCTCGTTCTAAGTCTTAAAGCCATTAAACAAGGCTAAAACTGCGTGGCCCTCTGCTTAAGCGTTACCTGTTTTAATGGCTGTGAAGTTGCGGATTGCTAGTGGAATAAGTGCAAATACTGCTGACAGCACTCCAATAGCCGTTTCAATTGCGTCGGTAGCCGTATAAGCCATAATAGCCACTAATGTGATAACAATGGCAAAAAATGGAATTCGCAAGTATTGCCAAATGCTCTCATTCGCTTCAATTAACCAACTTTCAATTACGTGCACCGGCTCAGCATGCAGCACAAACTCCTTGAAGCTCGTATTAACCAAAAACCAACCTTTATCACGACAAATGTAGCCTCGACGAACTAAATGCTCTAGTGGACCTCTGTTGAGCGGATTTGGCTCCAGACCACTGGCAATTTGGAATAAAATAATACGTTCTGTTTTAGTACATTGTTCCCACTTGAATCGATAAAGGGCACCAGAATTCGCGGCAAAAAACTCAATAATTTGCTCGGGGATCCAAAAGTCATTAATACCGGTTTGTTTCAGTAGCTCTTCATCGATATGGATTTTTGTTGCTGAACTTGAAGACGACATTTCTACTTCTTGCGTTTCAATATCATTCAGAAGCGCATCGTAAGCTTCACGAGCATCTAACTGAGTTGAACGGTTAAATATTATAAACTGCTTAAGCACTAAGCGTAATTCTGGCCACGCTATGGCTTCTTGAATAAGGGTGGTAGCAGCATCAGCATCGTGACTTAAGCGTTGTTTTAAGTTCGGGCACCAATCATATACTTTGATGAAAGGCTTCAGAACATTCGACCAACGCACCATTTCACTGGCACATGTAAGCTGATTCGATTCATTCTTAGAGGGATAAAGCTCAGACTGCGTTAAGCGATACAATGGCGCAACTTCACAAAGTAGTATTACATTAATGAAGTGTTGCTCCAGAATGTACTCCATGAGTGTTAAGGCATATTTACGTGTTTTTTCATCAAAACCTGCATTTTCTAAACCAGAAATAGCGATAGTTAATTTAGCTGAGTTCGGATAACTTTGTCTGGTAATAGCGATTAAGTTGTCGATAGTAAACTCTGCGCTTTCTCCTTCAGAAATAAGAGATTGTAAGTCAATAACTGAGTCGTTTATGAGTGGCGCTTCATTCAAAAATTTTGAAAACGTTTCGTCTTTTTGGGGCTGATTATTCTTTAAGCCGTATAAGGTTTCTAATTTGGGCCGCACGATAGTCATGTATTGATGGTTACTGAAGAAATCATCCTTCATAGCTTGGCTCACATCGTAACGTGTCTTCTCATTCAAACGGAAGAATGGCGGAATATTGAAACCAAAGAAGCGCTCGAAAATCCATTCCTTGGTAATTTTATACAAGACCAAAGCAAAGGCCGCAAAGGCGATGGCAATGAGAATGCCGTAGATAAAGTGTTTTAATCCAAACGGTATTTTTTGTGCGAACAATAATTCTTGCTCCGAGCGTCTTTCAAACGGGTGCTGGTTCAAGCTGTTATCGATATGCCCTTCTTTGAAGGTTTTGTTGATAATCGTCTGGTTTACTTTTGATGTAATCACCAAGGTTTCGTCAATATTGCCATCTAGTACGGAGAAGCTCCAAAATGCTTCAATGAGTAAATTGAAGTAGCTAATTGGATCAGTCACTGCTTTATCAAGTCCGACTTTAGCGGGTGACGCTTTACAGGTTTGTAAACCGGTTTCGCTATTGACTGCAGGTTCTGTTGTGCCCAAGAAGCAGGGGACGCTAGTGATTTTCAAACCGGAAGCTTTCTCTTTATCTGAGTTGGACTTAGACTCTTCATCAGAAACCAGCGACTCACTCGCAATGGACTCTTCATCAGAAACCAACGGCTCACTCGCAGCGTACTCTTCATCAGGATCGAACGACTTCTTCGCAACGGACTCTTCATCAAGCACTCGGTTACGATAAACTTCAATGCTGTTTTTGGCTTTCGCGATATTGGCTCCGAGGTGAGCATTGTTGAGTTGCTGGTATCTTAGTTGGTGGTGCTCAAACACGTGATTGGCGATGAGGTAGGAAAGCCCGCCGAAGAAGACAATTGCGCCGCCTAATATTGTGATAATAGTGAGGCTTTTCTTGTAACTACTTTCAGATGGTGTTGGCCAAAATACTCCGCGACGATTGCTTTTAGGCACTATCATGATCATGAAGTAGTAAACCAATACAAATACAACAAAGCAAATAGTTAAACTCACCAAGACTGACATTAAGTTAATTGCTCGTGTGTTTTCTTTGTCGTAAAAAACGACCAAAGTCCACGGCACGCCCTCTTTAATTGTGCCTAGTGTAAAGTTGTGTACTTTCCCATTGTAATCGACTTCGAAGGACGTTGGTTGGTTATAAAAATATGGAGTGCTCATGTACGATTTGAGTAAACCGCTATTGTCGGTTTCTACAAATACGTTTTCAACCAAACTTCGGCCATCATCTTGGCTGTGATAAAGAGCTTTGCCAGTATTGTTATCAAACACGACAAAGCCAAAATTAGCCGGCAATATGGTATTCGTGAATGTTTGGATTTGAGTACCAAAGGACAATGAACTGTAAAAATTAGTGCCTTCCTGTTTTTGGCAAGAAAGGGAAAGTTGGGTGGACTTTGCACCGTCTCTTAAATTGAAGAGTCTCTCCATGAACAGACCCTTTTCACAATAACCATTATTCTGATCTATGTCGACGGGCCAGAGTTGATTTTGTACACCTCGCACTGCATATTCACGTTTCAATAAAGAGATATCTTTGTTCAAGCCGCGGTATCTAGAGCGAGTTCCCCACATGGCGAGGCCGTCCATTTTAACTGACTTTTCTAAGGTATCGTCTGCATTTAGCACAAATAAGTTTTCAACGAAGTAGGGCAAATTAGTTTCGTTATCTAGTAAATAATCTTTGAAGGTTTCTAGCTTATATTGCTTTATTCGCGCTTTAATCAGCTCTTCATATTTCTCATCACTTAATGCAGCGATGTTAGATTCTGCAGTTAGTTCAGCTATCTCAAGAAGCTCATCTTCACTATATCGTCTATATTGCGAATACTCTTGTTTTAAGAGCTCTTGAATGACTTTTTCAGTCATCTCGTTACGAATATCGACTGATATTTCTTCTAAAATTTCATAGTCAATATCATAATCTTCTTGTGTTATGTCGTTTAAGTTTTTGTAGGCAATATCAATTAGCGTTTTTAACTCTAAATCGAAAGCATTACGCATTTGAATAAACAAGGAATTGCTTAGCTTACTTTGTTCGCTCTTTACTTTGCTGTAGTGAATATAATCGTACATGCCAATGCTACAGACAGTGATGAGCAAAACACATCCAATCGCTAAGGTGTGTCTATCCCAAGCAGAAAAGGCTTGGCTGACGGAACTCAAGCGTATCTTTAATAATGGTATGAAAGCGATGAGTGCTAAAGTAAACAAAATTGCAGCGGCTATTATGCTTCTTGAAATACTTTGTTTGGTTGAGTTGAATTTCTCTTTTTCTCTTAGTCCGATGACATAGAAAGGCTTATCACAGGGAGCGGGATCGCATGTCTTCATGCCGGTCATTTCGAGTAAGTCTTGATTTGAGAGAGGAGAAATAAACAAGCGGTACTCGTTACCTGAGATCATAATATCAGCGTACTTAGACACACCTTTCGTTGTCGAGTGTACTTTGCTCTTTGCTAGTCCTTTTTCTTCTTTCTTAACTGCGGGCTCTTCTTTCAGATACGAGGAAACATCATTGAACGTTATTCCAACGAGAGAGGAGTTGAGTTCAGGGTTTTGTTTGCGAGCAATCAACTTGCCTTCCGTATCAACCAACAACACTAATGGATATAAATCATTACTACCGCCCAGCCAATCGCTTATCTCAATTCCCCACGATTCAGTGGTTTGGTCGTTTGTTCTTAGTTTCGCTAAACCGGCATGTTTGTCCGTATTTATTTTTGAGATGCTTCTTAATGGGGAGTTTTGGTTGTAGACATTGGTGTTGCTGTTGCTATTTTTGGTCTTGCTACTTAAGGTTTTGTTTATCTCGCTTTCTACGTTTTTGATGGCGTCGGCATAGGCTTGGTCAAAGCAAGCGGAATATTTATTATTCAAGTTACGAGCATTAAAGGTGTCGACTAAACAATCTTCAACGATATTTTTTTGCTTATCTAGCGCTTTTACAGCATCGCTATTGATTGAGTTTAGGTCGCTTGAAACAGATGCGAGCACTTTTACTTCGTTTACTTGTTCATCCAGAAATAACAAAGTTTCATAATGTAATTCATTAATTGCTTGTTTGTACTCATTATCTAGTTGATAGGCTTGAACATTAAATTGCTCCATCTTGTCACGCAGAAAAGTAGCTTCCTTCGAAGTAGATTGTTTAATTTGATCGAACTCTTTCTTTTGCTCTTTTATTTCACCAAATTTTTTCTTCTGCTCTCTGATCTTACTTTGTTCAGCAATCAGGTACTCCTGTGCTTGGTTCAAACTCTCTATCTTCTTATCTAAGACAGCTTGAAAATCAGTTTTCACTTTGCTAACTAGGGCTTTGTTTTGTTGGTATATGAATTCTTTAAACGCAGAAATGCCGTTTTCTAAAGAAACGGTGATGTTGTTGAGTTCGCGGAAGTGAAGTTGGTTTTGATACTTTTCATTTTGCTGAATTTTAAAGTAATAAAAACCTGCACAAATTGTTATTGCGAGAGTGATACTTAAAAAAGCAACCATCATTGCTTTTAGTCGACTTGCTTTCCTTTGCATAGCATGTTCTCTAGTAGTATCGGCAAAAACGACTAAATAGAGCACGATTGGGTCTTGTTAAAAATATATATCTTATTGGTTAAAAATTCAACAAGAATGGGTTTGGTTGTAAACTACGTTTGATGAAGGGGGATTTCTTCAAGCAATATTATTTTTTAAATGTAACTTTTCATTCAAGCTTTCAATTCAAGCTCTCAATTTAAATTAGGCTTCGAATTTATACAGACAAGCAAACACCTGACTGGTCTTAATTTGTTTCACTAAAGCGAAATTTGGCGGAAGGGTATAGTCATCATTGTGACCTGTTTCGATATATATGTGTGCATTAGGGGCGAGCGTTCCTTCAACTAGCAACTTTTTAATGCTTTGTTCAACCATATCTTTGCCAAAAGGAGGGTCAATAAATACGATATCGAATGGGCCTGACGCGTCTAAATCGGTGCTTAGTGCACTTTGGTTGAGTACCGCAGCTTTGTCTAGTTCTCGCAAGGTTGTGAGGTTGTCCGTGATTTGTTGCGATACTGTTCTATCTTGCTCTATAAATACGACATGCTTTGCACCACGGGATAAAGCTTCAATTCCCAAGCTGCCACTCCCAGCATACATATCTAAACAAACGGCACCTTCGACTTCTGCCATGAGCCAGTTAAACAGTGTTTCCTTCACTCTGTCGCCTGTGGGTCTTAAGCCTTCATGCACCAAAACAGGTAAACGTCTTCCACGATGAGTTCCAGCGATGATGCGAACTAAGCCTCGGCTGGTCTTAACTTTTTTGTGCTTACTGATGTGGGAACTTGGTTTTTTATGTCTGGGTTTGGCTGGCATGTAGGCTTGAAATCTGGTTTTTGGTTGTCAGGAGTCTAGCATATTTAGGTCTTTTGAGAGTAGAGAAGTGGTGTGTTGATAAGGCCTTTTTAAAGATACATTCTAAACTGCCGCTTCAAACTAAAAAGCCTGAGTACAATTGCGTATCGAATTTGGGCTTTGACTTCAAAGCAATTAAAGGGCCCCAATACTTCAGGGCACTTTAGGAAAGGATATTTTTAGATTACTTTTTAAGAATGCCAGGTAGATTCAAGCCTTTGTCTTTAGCACATTCCACCGCTTCTTCGTACCCTGCATCGGCATGACGCATCACTCCCGTCGCTGGATCATTCCAAAGTACGCGATCCAAGCGTTGAGCAGCATCATCAGTACCATCAGCCAATACAACCATGCCTGAATGTTGCGAGAAGCCCATACCAACGCCGCCGCCATGGTGCAGACTTACCCACGTTGCGCCTGATGCTGTGTTTAGCAAAGCATTCAGAAGTGGCCAATCTGATACGGCACTTGAACCGTCTTTCATTGCTTCCGTCTCTCTATTTGGGCTTGCGACGGAGCCACTATCCAAGTGGTCACGGCCGATAACGACTGGCGCACTGAGTTCACCGTTCTTCACCATTTCATTGAAGGCAAGCCCAAGACGGTGTCTGTCACCTAAACCAACCCAACAGATTCGAGCGGGTAAGCCTTGAAAGTCGATGCGTTCACGCGCCATATCCAGCCAGCGGTGCAGGTGCTTGTCATCCGGCATTAACTCTTTCACTTTTTGGTCTGTTTTGTAAATGTCTTCAGGATCACCAGATAACGCAACCCAACGGAATGGGCCAACACCACGACAAAAGAGAGGGCGAATATAAGCAGGGACGAAGCCCGGGAAATCGAAGGCATTTTCTAAACCCGCCTCGAAAGCAACTTGGCGTATGTTATTACCATAATCAAGCGTCGGTATGCCTGCATTCCAGAAATCGAGCATGGCTTGAACTTGCACACGCATTGATCCACATGCAGCCGATATCACTTCTTTAGGACTGCTATTACGTTTTTCCTTCCATTGCTCTAAAGTCCAGCCTTGAGGAAGGTAGCCGTTCAATGGATCGTGGGCAGATGTTTGGTCTGTCACAATGTCAGGTCGAACACCACGTTTGACTAATTCTGGAAAAATATCCGCTGCATTGGCGCAAAGGCCAACAGATTTTGCTTCGCCAGCTTTAGTCCACTTATCAATCATGGCTAAGGCTTCATCCAGTGTTTCGGCTTTCTCATCGAGGTAACGAGTACGAAGACGGAAGTCGATACTGTCAGAATTACACTCAATAGCTAAACAACTTGCTCCGGCCATAACGGCTGCTAATGGCTGCGCACCACCCATGCCGCCTAAGCCAGCTGTTAATATCCACTTGCCTTTTAAACTTCCATCATAGTGCTGACGTCCAGCCTCTACGAAGGTTTCATATGTACCTTGTACGATCCCTTGGCTGCCAATATAGATCCACGAACCTGCGGTCATTTGGCCATACATCATCAAGCCTTTTTTATCGAGCTCGTTAAAGTGTTCCCAGTTTGCCCAATGAGGTACTAGGTTAGAGTTTGCGATAAGTACACGAGGTGCGTCTTTGTGAGTTCTGAAGACACCGACGGGCTTACCGGATTGAACCAGCATGGTTTCTTCTTCCGTCAGATTCTTCAAAGTCTCAATCATCAAATCATAGTCTTTCCACGTGCGTGCAGCTCGGCCAATTCCACCGTAAACAACGAGTTCGTCTGGATTTTCAGCAACTTCACGATCAAGGTTGTTTTGCAGCATTCTATATGGGGCTTCAGTTGCCCATGATTTACAATTTAGCGTTGCACCTCTAGGGCTTTTGATGTCTCGTTTAATAAGTGATTTTCTATCCATTATTGTTCTCCGGTAGAAGCCTAAAAATTGTTGTATTGATTTCTTGAAGTATATCGCGCAGCACATTGCGTAAACCTGATGCTTTTTGAACATCATAGTTAAACGGTGGCAACTCGCTTGCTAGATAAGCTCGCTGCGCTAACTCCATTTGAATGGCATGAACGCCGTTTTGAGGTTGCCCATAGTGGCGAGTTGTCCAGCCACCTTTAAACCTACCGTTCACTACAAAGCTGTGGCTTTCTATGTTTTTGCATACTTTCTCAAGGGTTGAAGTAAATGCTGGGTCGCACGATGCGCCAGAATTATCTCCCACATTCAAATCAGGTAATTGGTCATCGAATAAGAAAGGTATTTTTGAGCGAATAGAGTGGCAGTCGTAAAGCACTGCGATACCAAATTTAGACTTTACGCGTGCTATCTCGGCTTCGAGGGCTTGATGATAAACACGATGGTAATCGTTTAAGCGTTGTTGAATATCTTCAGCGCTTGGCTCTTTATTCCAAATGGGCTCACCATCAAAGCTTGATAGTGGGACGAGGGTTGTTGTATTTTGCCCAGGATAAAGGTTTGTTCCCTTAGGATCGCGATTGGCATCAATCACATAGCGACTAAAGTTAGCTCGTACTATGCTTGCACCTTCTAAAAGCCCCTCGTAGAGTTTCGGTACATGCCAATCGGTATCGAGTAATTGTCGACCCAGATCATTCAAATTGGCATGGATGTGCTCAGGAACATAGGTTCCGGAGTGCGGTTGCCCCAATATAATAGGGCTATCACCTTGAATAATATCAACGACTTTCATGTTTATAACTCAAGTTGAATAACATGATCATCCAAATCACAAAGTGAGGATGAGTTGTGAACTAAATCCGCCAATGCCTCGATGTCTTTGCTCACCATGCGATCATCATCTAAGGACGGGCAGCGACCGCGTATTGTTGCAATCACATCCTTCAAGTGCGGACTAGTTTGCAGAGGTGCGCGAAGCTCAATACCTTGTGCTCCAGCCATCGCTTCAATTCCTAAGATAACCGCAAGGTTTTTGTTCATTTCTAGTAAGCGGCGTGCAGCGTGACAAGCCATCGACACATGATCTTCTTGGTTTGCTGAAGTGGGGGTGGAGTCTACAGAGCGCGGATTGGATAGCGCTTTGTTTTCACTCATCAAGGCTGCTGATGTGACTTCCGCAATCATCAATCCTGATTTCAAGCCTGGATCAGGTGCTAGGAAGGCGGGTAAACCGAAACTCAGAGCTGGGTCGACGAGCAAAGCTACTCTGCGCTGAGAAATACATCCAATTTCAGAAATTGATATGGCGATTTGATCTGCCGCTAAAGCGACGGGTTCGGCATGAAAGTTACCGCCTGAAATAATATTGCCGTCAGATAAAATCAATGGGTTATCGGTCGCCGCATTTGCTTCTATTTGCAAGATCTTGCCGGCGAATTGTAATTGGTCCATACAAGCACCAATCACTTGAGGTGCACATCGTAAGCAATAAGGGTCCTGAACTCGTTCATCACCGACTTGATGACTTTCGCGTATCGCTGAGCCTGCTAATAGGTCACGTAATCTTTGTGCACTATCTATTTGACCTTTCTGGCCGCGTAGTTGATGAATTTCATCATGAAACGGTGCGCTTGACCCCATTGCCGCATCAATAGAAAGGGCAGTGGTTGTAAGGGAAGTGATGGCTAATCGCCATGCGCCAAAGAGTCCGGCTAAAGCCAGCGCGGTTGAAGCTTGTGTTCCGTTTAATAGTGCCAAGCCTTCTTTTGCCTGAAGTACTGTGGGTGTTAAACCTTCAATGTTCAGGGCGTCTAGCGCGACGACTCTTTTGCCTTTGTAGAATACGTCGCCTTCGCCAATTAAGGCTGCCGCCATATGTGCTAATGGTGCAAGATCACCCGAAGCACCAACAGAACCTTGCGCTGGGATCACCGGAATAATGTCGGCTTTCACCATGTCTTGTATTAGCTTGATGACGGAGACTCTTACACCTGATGCGCCACGACCTAAAGACAAACACTTTAAAGCCATGATTAATCTAACGACATTGTTAGGAAGAGGTTCGCCAATACCTGCACAGTGTGAACGCACTAAGTTACGCTGCAAATTCTCTAAATTATCAGCGTCTATTCTAACTGATGCCAGTTTGCCAAAGCCTGTGTTAACACCATAGATTGTCTCGTTGCTTTTCACTCGGGCATTTAGCTTCTGTGCACCGGCTTCTACAACATCGTAAGTCTCTGGTGTTAATTCAAAGCTGAGCTCCTCTCGGTAAAGGCGTTCTAATTGAGCTAAGGTCGTTTGCCCGGGCGATAGTATAAGTGTCATGAAGGCTCCTGATGGGAAATACGTTTTTGTAAAAGTGATGCGCCAATCCAATATGAGAGTTCGGCTGGGTGTGCCGCATCCCAAACGGCTAATTCGGCGTGAGCACCCACTTTCACTTCACCGTACTCATTTTGTAAACCAAGGGCTTTAGCAGCACATCTTGTAGAGCCTGCTAGCGCCTCTTCTGGTGTCATAGAAAATTGAGTACATGCCATATTCATGGCTGTTAAAATGGATGAAATTGGGGAGCTACCTGGATTGCAATCGGTGGCAACTGCCATATCGACAGCATGTAAGCGAAAGCTTTCAATGGGAGGTTGCTTGCTTTCATTTAAGGTATAAAAAGCGCCGGGAAGCATTACTGCCACTGCGCCAGATTTTGCGAAGGTGGGAACATCGTCTTCTGCAAGGTATTCAAGATGATCCGCAGACAAGCCATTGTATTTAGCCGCTAGTAGTGCACCTTTTTGATCGGACAACTGCTCGGCGTGCAATTTAATCGGTAAACCCAAGGCACTTGCCTCGGCAAATACACGTTCTATTTGTACACATGAAAATGCGATGTTTTCACAGAAGCCATCAACGGCATCAACTAAGTTTTCACTGGCAGCTTGCCGCAAACCAGGAATTACAACATCATCAATGTAGTCATCAAATCTGTTAGCGTTTTTACCTGCGTATTCTGGCGGAAGAGCATGTGCAGCAAGCCACGTAGTCAATATTTTAACGGGTCTTAAAGTGGCGAGTTTGCGGGCAACACGCAACATGCGTAATTCATGTTCGATGCTCAGGCCATAGCCTGATTTAATTTCAACAACGCCGACGCCTTCACTAATCAAGGCATCCAGTCTTTTTAATGCACCGTTGAGTAGTTCTTCGTCCGAAGCATTTCTAGTCGCATTCACTGTAGAAACAATGCCGCCGCCCGCTTTGGATATTTCAGAATAACTAGCACCTTTCAATCGTTGTTCAAACTCTTGGGCGCGATTGCCTCCAAAAACTAAATGAGTATGACAATCGATGAGTGCTGGTGTGACTAAACGGCCTTCCAATGATTCGCTTTCAAGCTTGGTATATTCCGCTGGCAATTCATTCATTTTTCCTCGCCAAAGGATACGACCAGCGCTTACTACGAACGCTGCATTTTCGATAAGACCATAATTATTTGCACCCTGTTCCATGGTTGCCAGTGTGCAGTCTTTATACAGGAAGTCAGTTTGCATGATTGTTGCCAAGCTTATTCAATATGATATTATGTGTGCACATATTACAATTAGATTATTGCTTATGGCAACCTCAATTTTTGCGAAGCAGGTGTTGACCTCATCGGGATGGCAAGAGAATGTAGCCATTCACGTAGATGACGAAGGATACATTTCCGCTATATCAAAATCACAGAGTGGTGAAGACCATCGTGTTGGTATTCTACTTCCCGCTTTATCTAATCTGCATAGTCACAGTTTTCAGCGTGCCATGGCTGGCTTAGCGGAAAAACGAGGCTCGAATCCCATAGATGATTTCTGGACTTGGCGCAAAGTGATGTACCGTTTCCTTGAGATCCTAAAACCGCATGATGTAGAGGCAATAGCTGCACAAGTGCAAATGGAGATGCTTGAATCAGGTTACGCATCGTCAGCGGAATTCCATTATTTACATCACGATCACAATGGCGCTCATTACGATAATGTCGCGGAGTTGTCAGAACGCCTTTTTCAAGCCTCACTCAGCACCGGTATTGGCTATACGCATTTGCCAGTGCTGTATATGCATGGTGGTTTAGACAAAAGAAAGTTACAGGGCGGTCAATTGCGTTTTGGCTGTAATATTGACGAATATCAGACCTTACATAGTCAACTGAGTCAGGGGATGAAGCGTTTACCTAAGGACTTTGTGTTGGGAGTCGCTCCACATTCTTTGCGCGCAGTGAGTAAAGAAGCCTTGTTGATTGCCAATAATTTAGATAAAACGACACCGATGCATATTCACATTGCTGAGCAACAAATTGAAGTGAACGAAGTGATGAATGCATTGAACAAACGTCCTGTGCGTTGGTTGCTAGATAATTTTGATGTTGATAAGCGATGGTGTTTGATCCATGCCACGCATATGGATGAGACTGAAGTACTCGACCTCGCAAAGTCAGGCGCAGTAGCTGGGCTTTGTCCGATCACCGAGGCTAACCTAGGCGACGGTATCTTTGATGCGAATAAATTTTTGCAGGCCGGTGGGCGCTTTGGACTGGGCTCCGATTCAAATGTGAAGATAGCATTGAGCGAAGAATTACGAATGTTAGAGGTTTCTCAACGACTGCGTGATCAAAGACGCGTTGTATTGAGTAGTGATGATATGCCGTCTAATGGGCGCTATATTTATGAACGAGCAGCAACAGGCGGAGCACAAGCGCTTGGTCGCAATGCAGGACGAATCGAAGTTGGTGCGTTGGCTGATTTGGTGGCACTTGATGATGAGCATTACTCTATTGCTGGTCTTTCAAAAGACATCGTACTCGACACTTGGATTTTCGCTTGCGGCGATGAGCTAGTAAGTCATGTTTGGGCTGCAGGGCGACATGTGGTGAGTGATGGCGCGCATATTCGCCACAACGAAATCACCAATCAATTTAAACAAACGATGCAACGTTTAAGAAAAGAGTTATGACAACAAAAGCGATGACAACAAAAGCGATGACAACAAACTCCCATCAAAACGTAAGAAAAGCCTTGAGAGAGCGGATTGAATCGGGAGAGTGGGAGCTAGGAGCTTTGATTCCGGGGGAAATAGCCTTAGCTGAAGAGTATGGCTGTGCGCGCACAACAATCAACCGCGCTTTGCAGAACTTAGCGGATAGTGGTTTAGTAGTACGTAAACGCAAAGGGGGCACACGTGTTTGTAAAATGCCTGTGCGTCATGCGAAATTTGAAATCCCTATTGTGCGTGAACAAGTTGAAGCAACAGGCGCCAAGTATAGTCATCAGTTGATTAATCAAAAACAAATAGCGCCGCCCATGGCTATTCGTACTCGTTTGCAAATTCCCGCAGGACAAAAGGCTTTATTTATGGAAACGGTGCATTTATCAGACTCGCGTCCCTTTGCCTATGAAGAGCGCTGGGTTAATATTCAAACTGTGCCTGAAATACTTGACGCTCCCTTGGAAACGCTAAGCGCAAACGAATGGCTAGTTACTACTGTTCCATTCTCTAGTGGAGATGTCGTTTTCTCTGCGCAAAATGCAGATGAGCGAATTGCCGAGGCGCTAGATAGTAAAGTGGGCAATGCGATATTTGTGTTGGACAGAACGACATGGATTAATGATTCTTTCATTACTGCAATGAAGCTATACTATAAAGATGGGTATCAGTTGTATTCAACCTTGTAGCTTTTGATTCTTCGTATTAAAAGTTTCAAAAATAAACAGCTCAAAAATAAACGAGCTCAAAAATAAACAAACTCAAAAATAGACACACCCCATATCAAAATGACTAATAGCACTGCCGTAAAAACTCCAGCAGAACCTAGGTCCTTTGCTCTTCCTATCAGCTCATTGTATTCCGGCATTGTCGCATCTGAAACCGCTTCGATAGCGGTGTTGATAATTTCTGAGAATAGCAAAAAAACTAAACTTGCGATGAGCACAAACCAGTGCGTAGTTGACTGAGCTATAAAAAAGCTAAGAGGGCAAAGTAACAACGCAATAAAAGCATATTGTCTGAATCCAGATTCGTACAACCAAGCAACTTTGTAACCCTTTAATGAGCAAGCAATTGCACGCGGTATACGCTTAATACCGCTTACGTTTTTAGCAATGCTCGGACTTTTACTTTCTTTATGCATCTTATCTATACCGCAATCAACTTATACCGCTTTCGATAAAGGCACTTAATTAAGGCAACCTAGAGTCGAATTTTCACTTACTTAGCGCTTATTCTTGGGTTTACGTGCTTTGCCGTTAGCGTTAGCTGAGCCTTTGTTACCCGCTTTCGCCGCTTCTAAATTATGCGGCTGATTATCACTAAACCGCGTCAAACCTTGCTGATGCTTAGGCGTCTTGGCATTCTTCCCTTTGGCATAGGCTTTATTGGCTGAACGTTTAGCGAACTCTTTGTGATCATTGCCTTTCAATTCATTGCGGCTTTCATAAGGCACTAAACACTTAGGACCATTACCAATAAGGTGAGGCTTACCCATTTCAATCAATGTTTTACGTAGCAATGGCCAGTTGGCTGGATCGTGGTAACGTAAAAAAGCGCGATGTAAGCGACGGTGAATTTCACCTTTAGGCACTTCAACCACTTCACTCTTGTGATTAACCTTGTGTATCGGGTTTTTATTGGTGTGGTACATCGTTGTGGCATTTGCCATTGGCGATGGGTAGAAGTTTTGTACTTGGTCTAGCTTGAAGTTGCGTTCTTTCAACCACAAAGCAAGATTCAACATGTCTTCGTCTTTCGTCCCAGGGTGAGCTGAGATGAAATACGGGATAAGAAACTGTTCTTTGCCAGCTTCTTTAGTGTACTTATCGAACATTTCTTTGAAACGGTCGTAAGTGCCCATGCCTGGCTTCATCATCTTATCGAGAGGTGACTTCTCAGTATGCTCTGGCGCAATCTTTAAATAACCACCAACATGATGCATAACTAACTCACGCACGTAGTCTGGATGTTCAATCGCTAGATCGTAGCGCACACCTGAAGCGATTAGGACTTTTTTCACGCCCTCTACTTTTCGTGCTTTCTTGTACAGTTCGACGGTAGGTGTTTGGTCCGTGTCTAAATGACCACAGATATCAGGCCATACGCACGATAGGCGACGGCAAGTTTGTTCAGCTTTCGGGCTCTTACAGCGCAACTTATACATGTTGGCTGTTGGGCCACCTAAGTCAGAGATAACACCCGTAAAACCAGGGACTTTGTCACGAATTTCTTCTATTTCACGGATGATCGATTCTTCTGAGCGACTCTGTATTACACGTCCTTCATGCTCTGTAATTGAACAGAATGTACAGCCACCAAAGCAGCCGCGCATAATATTCACTGAAGTCTTGATCATGTCATAGGCAGGTATTTTTGCTTTGCCATAACTAGGATGTGGTACTCGAGCATACGGTAAATCGAATATCGCATCCATTTCTTCGGTTTCTAAAGGGAAGGCCGGTGGATTAATCCAAATCAGGCGATCACCATGACGCTGCGCCAATGCGCGTGCACAACCAGGATTGGTCTCTTGGTGTAATATTCTTGAAGTGTGTGCGTAGTGTGTCTTTTCTGCTCTTACCACATCGTATGGAGGCAACAAAACATAGGTTTTTTCCCATGGCTTACGGCGCACTGTCTTCGATGTGAATGGTTGAATGACAATGGGCTTGGCTTTTTCAGCGTCAATGGCCGCTTGCTTATCTTCTTCACCCTGAATGGCACACTTGTCCTCAATCATTTCATAAGGGCTAGTAATAGGGTCGATTTTTCCAATAGTATCAACGTGCGTTGAGTTAACGCCTTGCCAACCGGGTAGTGGCTCTTTTCGAATGACAGCAGTGCCTCGAATATCTTGCATTTGGTCTATTGTTTCACCCGCTGCAAAACGGCTAGCCATTTCAAGCAATGGA
The DNA here is from genome assembly GCF_047250385.1 of Glaciecola sp. MF2-115. Taxonomy (NCBI): domain Bacteria; kingdom Pseudomonadati; phylum Pseudomonadota; class Gammaproteobacteria; order Alteromonadales; family Alteromonadaceae; genus Glaciecola; species Glaciecola sp. MF2-115. The sequence goes on along the minus strand of NZ_JBLBVM010000049.1, from coordinate 108,182 downwards.
CGTTCAGCGTTACCAAACATTAGCATGTCAGCTTTCGAGTCAAACAAGACCGAGCGTTTTACTTTATCGGACCAATAATCATAATGCGCTATGCGGCGCAGACTGGCTTCAATGCCGCCAATGATGACAGGTTTTTTATAGGCTTCTTTGCAGCGTTGAGTGTAAACAGTTACTGCACGATCGGGACGTTTACCACCTTCGTTGTTTGGCGTGTAAGCATCGTCGTGGCGAAGTTTGCGGTCGGCAGTGTAACGATTAATCATCGAGTCCATGTTGCCAGCAGTGACGCCGAAGAATAAATTGGGTTCGCCCAGCTGCATGAAATCGTCTTTTGAACGCCAATCTGGCTGTGAAATAATACCAACGCGATAGCCTTGCGCTTCAAGCGTGCGACCTATTACTGCCATACCAAAACTTGGATGATCAACATAGGCATCGCCAGTCACGATGATGATGTCACAGCTGTCCCAACCTAATTGGTCCATTTCTTTGCGTGACATAGGTAAAAAAGGGGCGGGATCGAAACAAGAAGCCCAATATTTAGGGAAAGAAAATAACCCTCGTTCAGCCTTCATCCTTGGCGTTTGTGATTTTCTGGTAGAAGCTTGGATGGTCGGCGTTGTTGGCATATCTTTCTCTGTATAATTTCAAAAATTCTGGTGGGTACTTGTATTTTACACCCGTAATCGAGCGCCCAAAAACGTACTTTCGATTGGCGCAAAGCGCATTATAACAGAGAAGTATCGAATAATACTCACAATACCTTGAAAGGGGAAATTAAGTGGGTGAATTGGCTTTTGGACTTTTCTTCATTACAATCGACGGTCTGCTATTTACAGAACTTTAAGTATAGGGATAGAGCTTCATGATAGAGGATGTCAAGGTACCCAAAACGCCGAAAGAATACGCGGTAGAGAACAGCGCTTATGTCATCAGTGAAATTTATGTAGGTAAAGGTGACTATGTCTATCAGGACCAGTCCCTTTTTGATGTAGAAACGGAAAACGTGATTTTAGAGGTTATCTCATCTTCGGCAGGGAAGGTTCAAACGGTTGATATAAAACGAGGAATGAGTGTGGAATCAGAGAATGTCGCGATGCGAATTGATACATCTTTTGCCGAGCCTTTTAACAAAAAGCTTTATCGAAAAATTAATTTAGAATTTTTGTCTGGCTTGATGCTTGGCGCTTTGATCACATACGTAGTTCTCAAAATAGCTTAGTAGCGCGCAGGAGTTAGAAATATGGATATTAACGAAAAAATTGCTGCAAAAAATAAAGCGCACGAGGAAATAAAAACGAGAGAAAGTAGAGAGTACCAAATTGTCTTCGTAAGTTTTATGCCGGTTGCTATCGCAATCTATATCTTGGTGATGCAAGTGCTATTCTCTTCTGAGACTAGTATTCAAGACACTTTGTTTTCAGTTGTGCTGGCCATTATTGGAGCAGGCTCAATCTGTGCTTTTACCTTAAGGTTATTTGCAAACCATCATCTTCGAATGCTCTTAATTATTAGTTCAAATGCCTGTTTGTGCTATTTCTGGTTATTTTTGGATAATAACCCACTCGGATTGCTACCGGTTGGCATTTTATTAATTGCGAATAAGTTAATAAGAAAGTAGTTATTGTCATTGAGCTTATTATAAGAAGTCTAAAAGGTGAGGGCCTTAGCCCTCATTTGTTCATAAAACGGCATCACTTCATCAACAACGGCTTTTTGCTCAGGGCTTAATTCAGAACCTTCTGGTTTACTGCCAGCAAAGCCAGTGGATTTTTCTACGCTGTGATACCAGTGTTCAGCCCATATACCGTCACTGTCTCGCCGTCCTTGAGGCCAGTTAAGCATGGCGTTTGTAATCTCTTCATCGCACTTTACATGTAAAGCTTCGCACATTGCCGGAATGGCACTTTTGGGATCAGCTAATACCGAAACAGAATCAATGATCGGTATGTCTTGCCCCGTTAATTTACTAAAGGCCTCGTAAAGTTCGAATTGACGCTTTATGCCTGTATCCTCTGCACTGCATTTCCCTCGGCTGTTTGTATAAGATAAGACCACGCAAGCAGGGGCGCGGATCAACATGCAATGTCGCAAATCTTTTGCCCATGTTAAGTCACAGTTGGGGAGCATATGTTGTGTCATGTGTTTTTGATATTGAATAGGACGCTCACAACTACCTTCACTCATGTTCCTCGCGACTTCGGCAAAACTCGTTGGCTGCGAGGCAAGTACCTCATCGAACATAGGATGCGGTTCTTTCGTTGCGTTTAAGTAGTATGCGTAGAAAGGTTCATCGATAACTTCACAATCGGGACGATTCTCCCAGCTTCGCATCATCGCAGTAGAGATATTCCGAGGGCCAGACCACATGGCAATACGTGTTGTCATTGAAGTTCCTTAGCAGCTTTGCGCTGCATGTTCTTGCTCGATTAACGCGACGTAAAGTTTTTCAAGGCGCTTGGTAACCGTATGGCTACCTTCACCAATTTTGCGGCCATCCACTTCAGACACAGGTGTTAAACCTGCGAATGTGCCGGTAATGAAGGCTTCGTCTGCCCCATAAACATCGGCTAATGTGAAGTTTTTCTCATAAACAGGCACACCATTGTTTTTACACACATTGATGACGTTTCGACGTGTTATGCCGTCTAAGCAAAAATCACCGCTTGAGGTCCATACTTCGCCATCACGCACAATAAAGAAGTGGGTTGAGTTGCAGGTAGCGACAAAACCATGCGGATCTAGCATCAGTGCTTCGTCTACTTGTGCTTTGGCAGCTTGAATGCAGGCAAATATACAATTGAGTTTGGAATGGGTGTTCAGTTTTGGATCTTGAACATCTGGGTAGCCTCTTCTCACATGAGTAGTGAATAAGCGAACGCCATCGCCTTCAGCTAGTCCTAGCGCTGTCTTATATTCAGCAATTATAACGATTGTCGCATCTGAGATAGTAACTCTGGGATCTTGATAAGGTGTGGCCTTAATGCCTCGCGTGACCATTAGGCGAATATGCACACCGTCGTCCATATCATTTGCTAGGCATGTGTCGTAAATACGTTTAACCAAGTCCTCCTTGCTAAGGCCAATATCCATGTCCAGCGCTTTGGCACCATCATAGAGTCGACGCATGTGCTGTTCAATAAATGCTAAATGGCCTTTGTGCAGTCTGATCCCTTCCCAAACGCCATCCCCCAAAATGAAGCCACTGTCGAACACCGATATTTTCGCTTCCGCTCTTGGGAATAGTTCACCATTAATATTAATCAAAATATTTTGATTTCTTGGGTCGTCCAGATATTGATGCGTGCCTTTCGCCATTTTCAATTTAGCTCACGTAAATAATTAAGTGCCTTAAAGGTAGCTAATATTTAAGTAAATTGAAATGCTTATAGACTAAACTTTTGCTTTGTTAATGACGTAACACTAGTATTGTTTACACTTCACTTATTTTATTTCTTAAGGACCGTCATGTTAGCTATTAAGCGTATTTTTAGTCTTGTTTTTCTTTTGGCATTTTTAAGCGGCTGTGCAAGTTATGATTATCCAAGTAATGTGAAAATTGGAGACACGATGGTGCAGGCTTCGGGTGAGAGCCTAGAAGGTGAAGCAGTATCAATCCCTAGTGATTTTAAGGGTGAACAAACTCTATTATTGTTTGGTTATGTTCAGGACTCACAATTTGATATTGACCGCTGGTTGATTGGATTGGACATGACTAAAACTCAAGTGAGTGTATATGAAATCCCAACCATAAAAGGCATGCTACCTAGAATGTTTAGCACGTTTATTGATGGTGGAATGCGCAAAGGTATACCCAAACAGTTGTGGAAAGGCGTCGTCACGGTGTATGCCGATGGTGATAAAGTACAGCGCTACACAGGGAATCAAAACCCAAACAATGCACGAGTTATGTTATTAGATGAGAATGGTAAAGTGCTCTATTTCTATGACCGTGGTTTTTCAGTTGAAGCGCTGAATGAGGTCAGGGCGCTGATAAAAAGTTAGATCGTATTTCAACAATTATGTGTGTAATCTAGGCTCTTTATTAATATTCATTTAGTACGGAATACTATGCCAGAGAATATGAAAGCGGGTAAAGAGCCTTCAGCGGGTAAAGAGCCTTCAGCGGGCAAAGAGCCTTCAGCGGGTAAAGAGCCCTCGGCAAACCAAGCCCCCTCAGCAAGCCAAGCCTCAGAGCCAAAACTCAAAGGAGGCCTGTTAAGCAGTAAACGCTTCCTCCCATTATTTATCACTCAATTCTTCTCAGCCTTAAACGACAACGTCTATAAGCAATCTGTTTTACTCCTCCTAATCTTTCAAGCGGCAACAGTCGCTGATGGCGCGCTTTACTCTAATTTAGCCGCAGGTTTATTTATTCTACCTTTCTTTTTGTTTTCCGGTATGTCGGGACAATTGGCTGAAAAAAATGAAAAATCGAAGCTCATTCGAATCATAAAGTTTTGTGAAATACCCATCATGGTCATTGGAGCGATATCGATATTGACTCATCTTGTCTGGTTAATGTTGGTCACCGTATTTTTAATGGGTTTACAAAGCACCTTCTTTGGTCCTTTAAAGTACTCCATTTTGCCGCAGCATGTAGCTAGAAATGAGCTAACAAAAGCGAACGGCTTGGTTGAATCGGGTACCTTTGTCGCTATTTTATTAGGCACAATATTTGGCACTTATTACATCACTAAAGAAGCCGGACCTACATATATCAGTATTGCTGTACTGGTTTTAGCAGCGATTGGTTATTGGTGCAGTCGTTTTATTCCTTTAAGTGCGGCAAACGACCCGAGTTTACGATTCACCTTTAATATATTTTCCTCTACTAAAAACGTTTTCAAAGCGCTTAATTCACAAACGGAATCGGTACGAAAATCAGTCATTGGCATTAGCTGGTTTTGGCTTATAGGTGCGATCATTTTAACGTCCTTACCTAACTACGTGAAACATGTCATGGGAGGAGATGAGCTGGTTGTCACTAGCGCTTTGGTCGTGTTCTCACTGAGTATCGCCATTGGTTCATTGCTGTGTGAAAAACTCTCACGCTCACGAATAGAATTAGGCATCGTGCCATTTGGTGCAATCCTTATAACGCTATTTCTGTATTTGTTAAGTCAAGAGCCCAATATCAACAGCTATCTTGAACCTAGCGAATCACTGCTAACATTAGGCCAAATGATAGAAACTGGCGATATGACATGGCATTTGGTTTGGATGGGAGCAATTGGGATAGCTGCTGGCTTTTACACGGTGCCACTGTACGCCCTCATCCAGCAACGAACTCGCGAAGATAGCCGTTCCCGCGTAATTGCGGCAAACAACGTGCTAAATGCACTCTTTATGGTTGTCAGCGCGATCTTAAGTATCGTGACACTGTCTATCTTTGAATGGAGCATTTCGCAATTACTGCTCTTACTTGCCGGATTAAACTTACTCATTTCAATTTATATTTACACCAAAGTGCCTGAGTTCTTCCTGCGTTTTCTTATTTATCTTCTCGCAATTTGTATGTATCGGGTGCGTACTTCTGGGGAGAAGTTTATTCCTGATGAAGGCGCGGCAGTTGTTGTAGGCAATCATGTTAGCTTTGTCGATTGGATGTTTATATTAGCGGCTTCGCCTAGACCCATTCGCTTCGTTGTATTTGCCCCGATTTATTATTCACCAGCACTGCATTGGCTATTTAAGATGGCTAAAGCTATTCCGATTGACGGTGAACGAGCCAATCCGAAAGCATTTAAGAAAGCTTTCGATGATGTAGCAAATGCTTTGGAGAATGGAGAGCTTGTTGGTATTTTCCCTGAAGGTAAACTAAGCGACGATGGCTCAATAGACATGTTCCGACGTGGCATTGAAAAAATAATCGAGCGCACGCCAGTGCCTGTCATTCCGGTGCACCTTGGAGGTTTGTGGGGAAGTATGTTTAGCCGCAAAACTAAATGGCGTTTACCGCGTTTAAAATGGTCTTTAGTCTCAGTGTCGGTGGGTGAATCTGTTGATGCGAAGGATGTTAAAGCGGATGATTTACGTGAGCGTGTGATGGCGCTGAAGCAGCAATATTCGCCGCATTCAGACTAAGCTCATTTCGTAACAAGAAAAGCCAGCAGAATGAAGTGACCCATTAAAATAGGGTTCTTCATAAACTCAGCTGGCTTTTTATTTATGCCTTACTATGACGAAATACTTTGTTCAAAGACACCGTTCTATGACCTTGTATTAAAACGCGTATCTAATTGAAAGTGAGGTTTGTTCGTCATCACCATTGGTTTTTATCGCAGCACCAATTGCAAAGTTGTCATTCAGATAATAGTGGCCACTTAGACCAAACTGATTATCACTGAAATCGCTATAGCTTTCATGAGCTGCAAAGATATCGATTTCAAATTGATCTGTTAATCTTGAACGTGTTCCCACTTTGAATGATTGACCATCATCGTTACCTCCGCCACTTCCAAAGCGAGAATCTACCTCGACATCTAGAGATAAATAACCGATTGAAGCATAAACATCGGTAGTATTGGTCACACCGAATCGATAACCAATATTGAGATCAAACTGCGTAAGATCCCAATCTATATCAGCTACATCGTCCTGAAGTCTGTTGTAGCTGCCGTCGATAAAAATATTGTCCGAAAGCAAGTACGAAGCAGATAGACCAAACCCATACGGATCTAGGGCACCAGAATCTTCGATTGATAGTGACTCGATTGAAGCTTCAGCATAATTCCATTCGGGTGACTCTGCTGCTTGCAAAGATACTGAGGCAAGTGATGCAGACGCTAAAATTGCTAGTGATGTTAATTGTTTTTTCATAATATTCCTTTGAAGAAAAAAGACTTTAGTTGTTTAGATGTGTCTTGCTGGACTTGTATTAGCTGAAGGAGTATTAGCTGAACGAGTGCCAGTTGAACTGGTATTAGCTGAACTAGTATTAACGTCAACACATCTTGTTAAATTCGAGCTAAGAATAGTATGAAGTTGCTGAACTAAAACTGAATTGAATCTGAATGGTTTCTGAATGGCTTTTTAGGTAAGTCTATCAATATCTTGAAGATTCGCTATCTAGAATAAAAAAGCCCATTTAAAAATGGGCTTTTAAGTCGAATGTTACAAAAGCTAAGCGCAATGCTTTGCTAATTAAGAGACTAGCATCTTAATTAGTAGCGCGAACCACTCCAGCTTTGTTTTGGTTCACTGCTTGCGCTTTCTGATCGGTACCTGTTTGAGCATGATAGCCGCCAAACGGCAATGTAGAGAGCGCAGTGTAATTAACCTGTTTTGCCAATGGCACATAGTCTGTTAAGGCAGTATTGATCGCTGTAGAGATTATGGCGCCAATTAAACCGCCGCCTGAGTCGCCACCGGTGTCAACAACAATGGTATCCGCATATTGCCACAACACTTCTTTGTTCGTTGTTGAGACTAGTTTGTAAGCAATGCCAACCGTTACGTTTCCGCCAACAACGTAATAGTTAGTATCCCATTGATTAATGCTGACATACATCACAGCATCAGCACCATACATCGTCTTAAACAAACCTGTATCGACGTTGACAAGTTGAGCACCATCAACAATACCTTGTTCTTGGATGAGTTTGTTTGTTACCTCAATTGGCAACACGTAATAACCCATTCTAGTGAGTGGTTCAGCAATAGTTGTAGCGTAGTATTCTGTCGCTTCGGCTGCAGTTGTATTATTAACGGCTGGGACAACTAAAATAGAAACCGGCTTTGCTTGGTACATTTTAGGAAATGCTTCTTCTTTGGTAATAAAAGTGGCACAGCCCCCTAAGCCAAAGGCGATTATTACAAGCAAAGAAATGTGTTTAAACTTATTTAATATCTTAGTCATTTCTTATGCTCCCAATCTTCTTTTCAATTCGGCGACAAGTGTTTTCGATTCAGGGTAAATAGACAATTCACGATCTAATAACGCATTTGCATTTTCTGCGTTACCGCTCTCAATCTCCATAATGGCTAGTTCGACCAACACGCCTGGTGGCACTCGAATGCCTTTCTTATCACTGGTTGCAATAATGTCGTTCAGCGATTTAACATGCTTTTGACGAGTCTCATCACCTGGTTCCTTTTTAAAGTCATACAAAGTGTTGGAATAGCTACCCCAATACAAACCACCTTGAGTGGCATTACAAGCGGATAGTAATACAACTGATGCTATGACTATTAGTCCCTTAATTTTCATTTTACATTTACCTCAATTGAATTTCCGTTTGTGACATAGAGTTTGCGGTACAGGACTAAAATACCGTCTTTGTATACTCTGACTTCGTTTGTTCCAGACCTAACTTCAAACTTGGCAACTGTATTACCGTCGAGTTTAAATGTCTCAATTTTGTCTGATAGTAAGATTGGTTCGTTTTTGTTGATTTGCAGTGACGCGCCTTCAAAATTGCCAGTGAGTAATATAAATGCTTTTGTATCATCTACTTGAGTCACTGACTCATAAGAAGAGGTACAACCTAGCATTAAGAAGCTAAACAATAAGAATATAAAACCTTTGATTGAATTTGATGCAGTCATGTCTTACTCCTTTTCTACAACGACAAGTTGAGCTAAATCTGTTTGAGCAGGTAAAGCAGAATCAAGCGATACAATAGATATTTCATTGTTGCCAGTACCCGTAAGCAGTTCAACCGTTGCAGTAGCGATAGGTTTGCCAGCTAATTCAATCATTAAACCTGTTTGTGGGTTTTTGATAAGTTTACCTTTTTGCAGAATGGTAAATTCATCGCCAACAGAAATACCTTGTGAGGCACCGCCTGTCATAATGTATTGACCATCTTGCTCAGCGATTAAGTAGGCTTTCCAAGGCGTATCTAGCAAGTTTTCCATTAAGTCGCTAACGACTTTTGAAATAGCCGCTGATATGGCTTTATCGTTCAAAGTTGAGTCGAACGCAGCACGTTCACCCACACCAAAGGTTGTATTTGCCTCAGCACGCGCTTCGCCAGAACCTTCTTCAGAGAATATGATTTGCCCTGTTTTCGTGTCTATCAGTCTAACGTTTACCGTGGCGACCGCTTGTTGAATTTTATTGCGGCTAAAGATACCTGTTTCACTTGTCGTTTTTCGACCAAATTCACTAATAGAGCCTACGATAAGGTAGTCAGCACCCACAACTGAAGAAGTGACACCGTTTAGTGCTTGTTCACTTTTTACTTTATCCAAATCGTCTCTTTCAAACATAAGAAATTGACCAGAATCAGTTAAGCGAGCACTCAGAATATCAGAGGCTTGTTTGCCAATGTTATCAAAGCTTTTATTCACAAAAATACTGTTACTATTTTTGGTTTCATCAGTAAAGCGAGCGATAGCGACCTTGCGCTTTAAACCCATAGCTGGGGCTTCAGCAATCGTGGGACTTATGACAGCTTGATTACTTTGATTCGAATTCACCGTTTGCTTTGTTGACGAGGTGCAAGCCGTGGTTAACACTACACCTAAAGCAAGGATTAAAGTGAGCTTGGTTTTGTTAAAATGATTTTTCATTTATATCCTTATAAAGCGTATATTTAAAAATGGACAATTTAGTCATGGCTTAGCCATGGTTTCGCCATGGTTTAGTCATGGATAATACAGTCATTATGCGACTAAATTAATGAAACAAAAGCGGAATATTATGGCTTCTCAATATCCCGCTGAAAATATTCGATATTTAGTTTGAATATATAATTATTTATCTTCGCCTTTCTCGTCAGGGGCTTGCTCAGCTTCGTTCCGCAAATAGCCAGCGGCCTGTTCATCTTCTTTTAAGCCTAGTTTTGCATCGCTATTTACATCCGTTTCAAAGGCACGAGATTGCTGATTGATCTGGTGAATTTGACTGGCATTCGATAAATCACGCTCGTTTGTAATTGCAGCAATCGCTTCTCTTTCTTTTAAGAAGTTTTTAATTTCAGCAACAATGCTACCAAGCTCAACGTCGTTTTTGGCCATAGACATAATGTAGCGTGGCTGCTCAAGGTTTTTCATCCCGCTCGTTGCAAAGATCGATGTTTTGATGCGAGTTGTGATTATCCAAGGTGTGATACTTGAACGCACCACTGTATTTTCAGAGCGCGTACTGTCATGAATCGACATGCCGGTGGATAGCTTTGATTCTGTGTAAGTGCCTTCGGTATTCAAATACATTAGCAGTGAAGTAAAGTGCATTTCACCCCAAAATAGATGAGACGCAGCATCAAGAATCTTGGCGGCGCTTTTGAATGTGAGCCATGCAAACAAAGTGAACATCGCAGAACTGACCGCTTGTAATAGGAAGGTCAATTCTTCATATGAACTGCCACTATTACCTGCTGACTTCCAAGCATCGAAAGCACCAATAATTGAAATCGCGTTTTGACCTAAGTAGTAAAATGAAATTGCACTTACAACAAAAGCGATTTGGCTGATCGTGGATAAAACTGTTTTCTTAGTATCTTGCGCGGTATTGTTCTCTTCTTCAGCAAGTGCTGGCTGAGTTTCTATCAAAAGTTGCCCGTTGAAGCTGCCTTTGCCATCCGACTGTTCTACTAATTTAGGATCGAATTCACGATAAATACGGTTAGGCATTTCTTTGTAGCGGCGGTTAGCTAGTACGATGTTTTCTATATTGATGAAAACTTCGTTAGGATGAACCGATTCCTGCATATTCTCTCGGTATTCGCTCACTTCAGTTTGTGGAGAGGCCATTGCCATGCGCGCAAACAGCAAAGGTAATACCGCTGCTAACACTACCAAGGTAGCGATAGTGAGTAAGCCCAAGTTAGCCCAAGCACTAAAAATACCTGATGCGTCAGTAAAGATTTCTTTGGTACCATCTGAAATCACGACCCACTCGTCAAGATACACACCTGCAACAATCGGCACTAATATAGATACAGCGATAATGACTCCAAAAGAAGCTCCACCACTACCTTTTAACACACTTGAGCCGGTTCTTTGAATAGCGCGAGCAGCGGCTGACCAAGAGGTAACCAAATATAATAGGAGTAGTGCGCCCATAATCGGCATCGCGAATAGTTCAGCTGTTTCACCCGCTAAACCTGCGGTGACAATGAAGAAGACGATTAAGAATGAAATGATGCCAGTTAAATAATTAATGACCATGCCTGCAATTTCTTGCGCCATCATGCGTAACGGGTGAGGCAGAAAGGTCAGTTTTGGGAAAATGCTGTGAACAAAGCGGCCTAAGAATCCAACAGGCTCTACAAAGGTAGTGTTCTTACGACCCATCATCATTGAATGCAGCGTTTTTGCATCGTACTGGAGCGCGCTAGCTTCGTATTTGGCTGAATCTTGCTCAGAGGATGATTTGTTTGCCGCCAATGAAGTAGGAACTGAGCGTCCAACGAAGTAACGAAATAACTGGATGAATCCTATGCTCGTATGTCGGATTCCGCTAATCAGCAGGTAGAAACCAATGATTACGTAGGCCCAACCTACAATCTTATCTTCCTTTAGTTCGGTAGCTACTTGAATTAGCGTAAATACGCCAAGTAGTGCAACCAGTACGCCGGCTAAGGCCTTAAATAAACCTTCTTTTTTAAATGGGTTTTTAATCCCTAAGGTTTGTGAGCCAAAATCATAAGCCATCTAGTATCCCTTCTTAATGAGTAATTATGTCAGTTGCATTGCCAGATCAATATCTGAGTGCTTGATTGTAATGGTTATTTTGCGCAGTAGTAAATTAAATTTAGCTAAATCAATTCATAAGTACGAATTTAAAACAGCGTACTCCTTCACTGCGCATAATATTATTCAAGTTGCGTAGAAGGTTTTTCATCCGATGTGTCACCAAGTGATTCACTTTCAATTGAGTGTTCAACTTCGAGTTCACTAACGTCCTTTATGGCGCATTCGTTATCAATAGTATTCTCAGGGGCGTTTAAAAATGAGGTCATGACTGCTTCAACGCATTTGTCATCGTAAACTAGATTGTGTGACTTTAAAGGCCAAATACGCAAATGTTGCGTTTTGTTTCGCATCGGCAGTTTTGAGTGAAAATTAACCGACCAAATAGCTGGAGTGAAAGGGTCGAGATCGCCAGCTAGAATTAATATTGGCAAATTCAATTGGTTGTAATCAAAACTTTTTATGTCGTTCACTGCAGGTTTAATATTCCAAATTTTACAAAGCTCTCGATCGAGATTGATAGTGTCGACGTCGTCCCAGTAAGGCGTTTTGTATTTTTTTGCGTTTTCTATAGCGAGTGCATAGTTGGAAAAGGGAATTTCCTCATAGCAGGCATAGCTTGAGTAAGCACCTTCGGAAAACCATGTGTAGTTAAGTAGGTCGATGGTTTCACTGATTAACTTGCTCAGCTTCGCGTAGTCTTTGTTTAAAGCGTCTTTGATGATTTGAGGGAAAGTGACTATTGCTTCGGTCTCATAGCTGTTATTCAACAGGGTATAAGCGACTAGCTCGGGTGAAACTTTTATTTTCTTCTGCCCAATCGTCCAATTTTCATCGTAATACTCAACATCGAGTGTTGGGGGATCTAGTCTCAATTGTGCCATTAATGCTTCGAATAATGTAATTGATGCTTGTCCATTCTCAAGCTTACACTTTGGGTCAGCATCGCATAAGACAAACGGTTGATTGATCACACTAGCGTTGTACTGTGCGATATCTTGGTAGGAATCAACCTCAAAGGGGTAGAGACTATCTAAAATCAATGAGGAAGCGCGCTGCGGATAAAGTTGAGCATAACGTAATGCGATTCGTGTACCATGCGATATGCCAAGCAAATGCCATTTCTCGAAGCCGAGTAACTCGCGCAGTTTATCAATATCCTGCACGGCGTAGTCGGTGTTATAAAAGTTAGCATCAATTCCCGATAACTTTTTTCGATTCGCACAATTAGTAACGGTGTGGAGGTATTTTTTGTTGTCCCATTTATAGGGATATGTGCTGAGCATATCTATTTCAAGCTGAGTAATTGCTGGACAATCTAAGTTGGCAACAGATAAGCCAGAACCGCGCATTTCCATCAGAATGAGTGGGCGGCCCGCCTTCAGAGTCGTCTCTTCTATGCCTGAGTAAAACATAGATGGGTCGCCATCGAAATCATTCATAATATAAATTGCACTGCCAGGGCCTCCGCCACCAGTAATGACAACCGGCTCACCACTCACTTCACCTTCAGGCTGAAAAATCATGATAGGAATAGATGCAACTCGGGCAGGGTTTTGAACAGTATTTGAGGAGTTCGGATTTTCTTTGACGAATAGTGTGCCGCATTTGGCGTCATACTTCGGGTATTGTTGGAGGAAAACACAGGGCTTTGTTTCGACTCTAGGTAATATTGCTAAAGATGCTTTCTTAGGCTCTTTTTGCTCGCGGCTGTCTTTTTGCTCAAGGCTGTCTGCAAGCTCAATGTTGTCGGCGCGCGCACTGGTCTCTGCATATGTATTGCTATGCCACAAAAGGACCAATGTGATCATGATACCAATGCGCGCGGCTCGCTTACCATACGCAGCTCGCTTTGCATAAGTAGCGCTTATCTCGCTTGTCACTTGCGTTTTTGATTCTAATGCTGGGTTTTTCAGACGAATAATGTTGGAAGTAATAATAAACGAAGCCCTTAACTCAAATAATTCCATGCATTAGCAGTATGCCGAGTTCGCTGTAAACTTAAAAGAGAAATTGAGTTTAGTTTGCTCTTTTCAGATAAAACCCTCAAAGCAATGCACTTGTTTAATTAAGAATACCGTCAAACTCTAATTTACCATATAATACGCAGTAGGAAGCTAGAGCCCTTGTTTACTCGTGTTACTCAAAATGGCTTATTGATAATGATTTATAGCTCTCATCTCGGTAACTTGCACTAAACTTGTGAGACTTACACTAAACTTTACGGCTCAGAAAAAATTACATTTTAAAGGAACTTTCATGAAAAACATCGCAACCCTAATACTCGTGTCGACATTGACTTTCTCTACCGCTTCGCATGCTGATGAAGGTTGGTTTGATTCTTTTAAAAACATGATTGGTTTAGGCGATAAAACCGAAGAAGTTGCTGCAGTAGCTGAAGCGTCACCGAGCATGGATGGCATGATCAGCGCCATCACGCAAAACTTAGGTGTTAGCTCAAGTCAAGCCGAAGGTGGTCTAGGCTCAATTATGAGCTATGTTAAAGATAATGTTTCTAGTGATAAATTTTCTCAGTTGTCCTCAACGCTTCCAGGTATTGACCAAGTTCTTAGCGCAGTTCCTGCAATTAGCAGTGAAGAAGGTGGCATGGCTGGACTGTTAAGCAAAGCTGCAGAATACAACGATACATTGAAAGGTTTGAACGATATGAAGAAGCAATTCGAAGCTTTGGGACTATCACCAGAAATGATCACTGGCTTCATCGAACAAGCACAAGCTTACTTAAATACGCCACAGGGTCAGGAAGCAAGAAAAGTATTAACTGAAAGCCTTTCTAACTTTATATAAACAACTAAGCGTTGGACAGCACTATTCGTATTTTTGTCTAGCGAACTTAAGCACAGGTTATAGAAAACGCATTTATTAACTAAATGCGTTTTTTCTTTGGTAAGGCTTGCAGGCATTGGCTTTACTTGTAAGGTTTCACCAGATCATTATGCAATTTCACTACATAACTTTTGAGTGGTATTTTTTACATGAACACTAAGTATTTACGCAAATTCGCATTTCTCATTTTAAGCACTTGTTTGAGCTTAACCCTGTTTTCAGCAAATGCTCATGCGCAAGAAAGCTCCCCTCGGATCGTGAACGATATCGCGTCTAGAATTTCAGGCGAAATCAAACCAGAGTCCATCGTTAATCGAGTTTATTTACTGAGACACTTTGAAAAGCAAGTGGCTGATAGTCAAGCTACTTATTCTAAAGATCCAGAATTGACCACTCAGGGCGAAATGAGAGCGCAATCGTTAGCTAAGTATTTATCAGATGCAAATATCATCGCTATATATTCAACAGACTACAAAAGAACTCAGCAGAGTGTAAAGCCAATAGCTGATAAGCTAGGTTTGCGAGTGAACTCTTATGATCCAAGTAAGTTGGAAGCCTTCGCTATGCAGTTGCAGGCAATTTCAGCGACGAGTCAAGGGGACATATTAGTTGTTGGCCACAGCAACACTACCCCTGAATTACTGAAGCTGCTTGGTGGACCACAAATATCCATGACTGAGAATGATTACGGCGACTTGTTCTATTTGAATTTAAGCGAAGATAAAGCTAAAGCTACGAGTTCGTTTCACAAAACTACGATACAAGTTCAAACAAAGTAAGCTTGCATGACGCTTTCTGAATTCATTAGTGGCTTTTTAGGCACAAACGCGATTGAAGTTACCGCTGCTGTTTGTGGCTTTATTTGTGTCTTTTTATTGATAAAAGGAAACATTTGGAACTTTGCTTTTGGCTTTGTTCAAGTCACTTTGTATGTGTGGGTGTTTTATCAAGCAAAGTTATATTCAGATGTGGGCTTGCACGTGGTTTATATGGTTCTGCAAGTTTATGGTTGGTGGAATTGGTCAAGGAACCTATCCGGCAATACGACAGTAAACGTGTTGCAAATGAATTACAGAAAACTAGGTATGTATGTCCTAATCGTGTTGTTATCCGCGACATTGTTAGGTACCTTTATGCAGCAGAATACAGATGCTAGTTTTGCTTATGCTGATGCTTTTACAACTTGTGCGAGCTTAGTCGCATTTGTGTTGATGACACGCAGATACATTGTGAATTGGTTGTTTTGGATTGCTGTCGACCTTGTTGCAATTGTGGTTTACTTTCAAAAAGAACTCTATCCGACAGTCATTTTATACCTGTGCTTTTTAGTTATGGCAATTGTTGGTTATTACTCATGGAAAAAAGAATTTAAGTGAACGAATTAGTGAAAGAACTTTTATCGACAAAACCTTTATCGACAGGTCCTTTATCGACAGATACGAAAGACTTAAAAAACGGTCAAATGGATACCATTGAAAAAGTAGTATTTATGGGAGCGCCATCAACGGGTAAGTCAACTATTTGTCAGGCTGCTGCAAGCTATTTCAATACGGTTCACGTCGATGAATTTGGGCGCACTTATTGGGAACAAAACCAAACCGATCGTCGCTTAACACCTGAGCAACTCTTATATATTGCCGAGGAACATATCGCGATAGAAGAGCGCACTTTGCCAAAGGCTAATAAATACCTTTTCGTGGATACCAATGCATTAACCACCTGGCACTTCGCCCTCGATTATCATGATTCAGCGCTACCAGAACTTTGTGCATTAGCAGATAAAAGCAAAGAACGTTATCAACATGTGTTCCTTTGCGCTGACGACATCCCATTTGAAGACACATGGGAACGTTCAGGAGACGTGAAACATAAAGAGTTCCAAGTGTTTATCACTAATGAATTAAACCGAAGAGGCATTGAATATACTGTTTTGAACGGGTCTGTGGAAAAGCGTCTAGCAACAATCGTGGATACGCTAGCTGTCGCGTCTAAAAACAAAGCACAAACAGAAACTAGTTACTGAAAAGCATAACTAACTAAACCCCACCGTCATTCCTTCACTCCACCGTCGTTGCTTCAACCCACCGTCATTCCTTCGAAGGAAGGAACCTCCAAAACACAACCACGATGCCACTTCTTCAATCGTACAAACCACGTATTTTAGTTCTTACACAATTTGTAATTTTGGGAGATTACTGCCTTCGCAGTAATGACGGGGAAAAGCTAGCAATGACAGTGCAGGGGCTAGCAATGACAGTGCAGGGGCTAGCAATGACAGTGCAGGGGCTAGCAATGACAGTGCAGGGGCTAGCAATGACAGTGCAGGGGCTAGCAATAACTGTGTGGGGCTCGCAATGTCGAGAGAGGCTAACTGTCTGCATTAGCTATCGAGCTAGCATCCTTCGCACCTAGCTTCTGATACCAAAAACTAGCAAACAGTATAAACACACCAATACCAATAAATAGCATCACTTTTTGCCATAAAACGACATTAGCAGCGTCAATTAACGCCAACTTACCTATCCCTAATAAGATTAGCGCAAAACTATATCTTACTGTAGTTTTCGTTCTACTCGTTGTAAATAGGATGCTTGCGCCATGTACTGCTAGCAATGGCGCAATCGCTAGAGTTGCATTGTAGTAGCTAAGGGCTAAACAACTTAATACGTAAGTTATGAGTAAATAACTATGCATGCTCAGTTCGATAAAGTATGAGCCTTCTTTTTGTTTTGCAAATAATGAAAGAAGGCTACGTTTTTTCAATATGTAGGCGCTCAGTAAGATTATTGCGGGTGGCGCTACAAATAGTATTGGTTCGTTGTTAATTAGTAGCAGCCATGAAACTAGCGATACAATTGCTAAATAAACCAAATGGTATACTTTGTTCTTTTTGCAAAGCGTAAAGCGTTGAGAAGTATGTTGAGAAATAGATAGAACGGCAATAGAGTAAACACAAATAACAAGCAACGCTAACAATATACTACTGAATTGTTCAGCAAGGACAATTGCAAACATAAAGCCAATAGTATTCAAGGCCCAACTACTGATGAAGCCATAGTTTGTATTTTCGTTTTGCTTTTTGCTCAGGAAGTAAGCCAAAGCAACAAGGCCTATGTATGCTGCAATTCCTATCACTGCGCTGAGACCGTCGTTAATAGCCATAAAGAACAAAGAGGCAATGGTTAATACTGCAAAGAGGAGCTTGCTTTCCAATTGTATGGTCTTCGATTTGGTTAAATACGCAAGCACAATTGCGATAGCTGGAGATAACCACAATACCAAGAGTATATCTTCTTCCAAACGGCGATATGAGGTCGGAACCCAGATAACCGGAAGCAGGAGATAGAATATAATTCTGGTGACTTCAGCAACTGTGCGCAGTGGGCTTTCAGGGTTAAATTTACGATAGAACGCCGACCATAACCACAACTGCAAAAATGCCACAATTAATGACGCTTTTGCATACATCGGTAACAAAGAAAAACGCATCGAGTTGGCATCCGCACTTCCCATCGCTGCATAGGCTAGTGGGAATAAAATCAGGGCGCAGGCAAAAACTTCGAGTACTGTTTTGTCATTTTGTGATGCTTGCACTAATTTGGCTCTGAATAATAAGGCCGTTTGAATCAAAATGGCAGTAAGACCAGCCCATTCTCCCAACCAAATATAAGCACAAGACAGCACAATGATGCTCAAGAAAACGGATTCGACAATAATGAGTAGTGGATACGCAAGGGTTTGCACATAGTTGCTATAAATCACTTTTTGCTTATCACGTGATTTGATAATTCGTAGCCAAACCGATACCAAAAGCATAATCATCACAACAATGACCCAACCATCTTGACTGGTGAGTGCAGGTTGCGGGAAGTAGGGTAATATAGCAAACAAACAGTAGCCTAATGCGATTATGGCTAAGCCTTGCCCTTGATGAATAAGTCTCGGTAAATTGTAGTGGCGACTCATGAATATTAATAACAGAGCTTCAAGCGCCCAGGCAATGCCCCAATATGTTGCATCAAGGAAAGCGACAATGCTTAACACTATCCAACTCGCCGCAACTAGCACCATAACAGCAATGTGCTCATGCTTCACTTTGAAGAACAATAAAGCCAATATACAGCCCGCTACAGCGTTGATGAGTAATTGGAGCTTAATGCTGCTGGCCATCGATGCTGCGCTTAGTCCGCCACTGAAGTTTGCATAATCAAGCCCTTGGAGTAGTAGCATTAAGGTGCCGCCTAGGACCGCGGCTTGTAAAACGAGAAAGCGCTTTGTAGGTGTTTTATGAAGAAATAGGCTCAATGCAATATAAGCTGAAAAAAGTAAATAGAATGCGTTGATCAACCACGCCGACATGAAGACAGCATTGGCGGCATCAATCCAGCCCAAGGCAATGAAAGTAAACACAAATGTTAGATCGGCTAACCAATGACCGATGTGTTTATAGGCCAAATACAAGCTGCTTGCGCTTACAAATAATAGAGCGACGACATAATAAGTAGGTTCAATGAGTGTGGAACCTGTCAACAAAGGCATCACGGTAATGCCAACAATGCCGAGCACGGCGATCACTTTTGTATCCAGCCATAAAGCAAGGTAATGGCAGGCTAAAGCGGTAGCTGCATACAAGAGCAAAACGGGTAAGCCAGGGATGAGCTGATAGACACTTCCCACAAAATAAATAGTACTAAAACCGAGCAACAAGCCTAAAGCCACAATGGCACTAGCAAACTCGCTGAATTTTGTTTTCACCTTTAATCCGATACCGCCGCCGATAACACTGATCGCAGTTGCACTCATTAGCAAGGATTTGCTTCCTGCGCCTATTTCATCAATAAGCAATTGCATTAAATAGCCGAAGCCAGCCAACACTAGTCCAGCACCGGCAATAGTTAAGAAGAATATACCCAGCATGCCGCGGGCTTTGTAGCTTTCATAAATTTTTGTAAGCGGGCTAAACCACTCAAAGATAACTGACATTAAGTGTGCAAAGTAGATATCGAGCATGGCCGGCTTTGCTTGTTTTTTCGTAGCAATGTCTTTTGGGGCACTTGCCGATTCTGTTTGAAGATTGGCAGTATTATTAGTCGGAAGTGCGGGAGTTATATCGGCGTTAGCATTCGCTTGTTGCTTTTCCAACTGTTCTATCTTTCGAGACAAGAGCATCGTTTTCAAGGTGAATTGCTCACGCACCGATTCTAGTTCTTCCCGAAGTAGCTTGATTTGCTCGTCCAATATCATTCCCTCAACATATGCTTGTATTGCCTTAATGTTTTTCTAAACATACTAATAGGAACAATACATAAGTTATTGATAATACACTGTGAAGCTAATATTTACAGTATACAAAAAATAATTGTTGGTATAAGGCTTCGAAGTCGCAAAAGTTCTAGTGAAAAATATAGCAAAAAAGTGATAAGAAATTATCGATTGAACTGTTAGGATAGATGAAAGTTGTTGTTCAAAATTAGCTAGTTAGCAATTAATAGGATTGAGAAAATGATGCGAGAAGATGTATTTTCCAGTGGAAGTAAAAGATGGTTTCTTACCGGTTTACTTGCTTTGATTTTCATTTTTGCTAATCACTATGCAAAGGCTAGCGATACACAAAACGATAATGAAGATTCAGCTCTAGAGATTGAATTTCCAAGCGCACCCAAGAACACGCCTTACGGTTTGGTAGCCAAATTGCCATATTCAGAGCCGAAAGCAAAGTACAGCTATGCAAGCGAACATCCCGATCAATACGCGGCATATTGGCCAGCTAACATTCAAAATAAAGCAGAAGGCGATAAAGCAAAAGGAGTACTTGTCTTCTTGCATGGCGGTTGTTGGCTAAGTGCTTTTGACATGGCGCACTCCTACGCTTTTGCGACGGGACTGTCTAAAGCGGGTTATCATGTGTGGTCAATCGAGTATCGGCGTGCAGGCAACGGAGGCGAGTGGCCGGTGGCAATGGATGACATCAAGCTTGGCTTACAGAAAATTAGCTCCTTGCAAAATAATGGTGTGAATATAGAACATATCAGCATTTTAGGGCACAGCGCAGGTGGGCATTTGGCGGCGATGCTCGGTGTACAATTATCAGATATTTTGCCTAACGCGGTTAAGCGAGCAGACGTGATTGGCCTTGCTGCTATTGTGAATGTTGTAGACTACGCAAATGGAAAAAATAGCTGTCAGTCTGCGACACCTAGTTTTATGGGAGGCATGCCAAATGAACAAGCCGCGGCCTATTACTTGGCTACACCCAGTAATTTTGAAGCTGGTGGTGAGAGGCTTGGTAAGTTCCAGTTATTACAAGGGGATGCGGATAGTATTGTTCCGCCGACTCAAGCTTCTCATAAAAATGCACAAACAATAAAACTTGAAGGTGTGGGTCATTTTGATTGGATCCATCCTGGTAGTGATGCGTTTAAACACTTGTTGGCTCAGTTAGAGGCGAACGCGCAAACTAAAATGTGATTTGAATCGCTATGCCAATGCGAATAATTCACTATCGTGCGATTTACTGGCTCCCGTAAAATGGCATAATTAACGTAAATCAAAATAATCAATTATAAAAGTGAAGAGGCAGATGTTTTCAATATACATCTGCAGCTCAGATACAAGGTAAACCTCAAGACATGAGTCAAGATAAAATGAATAGCCCGATGCAGAATGAAACCTTAAGTAGAAACGATGCTCAGGCACTCGACAAAAGTGATGAAATAGCGCACTTGATTGAGATGTTTGAGATCCCATCGGGCATTATTTATTTAGATGGAAACTCTCTGGGCCCGCTGCCAATAAGTGCGAAAAAAGCAGCACGTGACGTGGTTGAGAAACAATGGGGAGAAGACCTCATTACGAGTTGGAACAAACACGCTTGGATTGATTTGCCTACAATTGTTGGAACTAAAATTGCTAAGTTAATAGGTGCGAAAGAAGGGCAAGTCATTTGCTGCGACTCAATTTCAGTGAATTTATTTAAGTTACTCGCAAGCGCACTAAGCTTAAATTCATCTAAGCGAAACATTGTTCTCTCGCAGCAAGATAACTTTCCAACTGACTTATACATGGTGGAAGGCTTACAACAATTTTTAGGTGAACAACGTTGTCAATTACTCAGTTGTGATGCTCAAGATATCGAAGCTCAGCTAGAAGCAAGAGGGCATGAAATCTCGGTACTGATGTTAACTCATGTGAACTTCCGCTCAGGCTTCATTCACGATATGCAAACGTTAACGAAACTAGCGCATGAGAAAGGTGTGTTGGTGCTTTGGGATTTGGCTCACAGTGCCGGTGCCGTGCCACTTGAATTGGATGAATGTGAAGTCGACTTTGCAGTAGGTTGTGGCTATAAATACCTGAACGGTGGCCCTGGCGCACCTGCATTTGTTTATGCAGCAGAAAAACATATTCCACATATATCACAACCACTTACGGGCTGGATGGGGCATGCGAATCCGTTTACCTTCGACCCTAACTATAAAGCCGATCCGGGTATTAAAAAATTCTTGAGCGGCACACCAAGTGTGATCTCAATGTCGGTGTTGAATGCCGCATTAGACATATTTGAAAATGTGAACATGCAGCAGATTAGAGAGAAGTCAGTTGCGATGACAAACTTTTTTCAGCGCTTGATGGCACAATCAAGCTCGCTTAAAGAGCTCAAATTAGCATCACCTGAAACGCCTGTGAATAGAGGCTCGCAGCTGGCTTATACTCATCCGCAGGCATATGCGCTGTGCCAAGCATTAATTGCTCAGGGTGTTATTGCCGATTTTAGAGCTCCAGATGTACTTCGTTTTGGTTTTTCTCCAAGCTTTTTAAGCTTCGAACTGCTCTTCGATAGTGTTGAGAAATTGAAAGTCATTATGCAAACCGAGCAATACAAACTTCCTGAGTTCAATCAAAAACAAGCCGTAACGTGAAAGCAAGCCAATCTGCTTACGAAAAAATATGGGCCACAATCGATCTAGTTCCTGTAGGCAAAGTCGTCAGTTATGGTCAGATTGCAGATCTCGCTGGTCTGCCGGGGCGAGCGAGACTAGTAGGTAAAAGCTTAGGCTTCGTGCCCAAAGAGCGCACGGTAGCATGGTACAAAGTGCTGCGCTCCAACGGTCAAATCGCCTTTCCCAAAGGCAGTGAGCAAGCTCTTCTGCAAACAGGCTTGCTGCAAGAAGAGGGCGTTGTAGTATTGAATAACCGAGTAAAACTAGCTGAATTTCAATGGCAACCGGATTTAGCAGAACTTCTATTTGGCTTGAAATATTAAGCTTCGCTTTATTTTTTTCACGCTTCAGTGAAATTACTTTTTCTTCCCCTAGGTCTTATATTTGAACTCGCTAAGGCGTGAGCCAATATTAGAATGGCCATTTGACTGCAGCGAGTACAAGAAATAACTAAGCGTTTAAATGTGTTTTTGAAAAAGTAGATTTAGGGTGACTAAGTTTATGGCTTTGATTAAAACACTCTTACTTTATAGGAATTTATTATGTTTCCCTCAACCTCTATCTCAAGGACTTTTAATGGCTTAGGGCGTTCAATGAGTTCAAGGCTCTTTTCTAGCTCAAAGCTGTTTTCTAGCTCAAGGCTCTTTTTTAGCTCAAGGCTGTTCCTAGCTTTCATTTTTGCGTTTGCTTTGAGCTCTTGTGGCTTAATACCGAGTCAAGTCTCATCGTCCATTAATGCTGTGAACGTGGACCAAAGTCGTTTGGCGATAAAGGGCTACGATCCTGTCGCTTATTTTACCGAGGAAAAACCGGTGTTAGGGAGCTCACAATTTACGGCTGAGCACATGGGCGCAACTTACTATTTTAGTTCGGCCGAGCATCAATCTTTATTTCAAGGCGCGCCAGATAAATACGCGCCACAATATGGTGGTTACTGCGCTTATGGTGTGTCGAAGGAATATAAGTTTGATATCGATCCGCAGGCTTGGGCAGTTGTCGATGATAAGTTGTACCTTAACCTAAATCAAACAGTTCAGAAGCGCTGGTTAGGCGAAAAGGATGAGCTCATTATCGAAGCAAATAACCACTGGGAAGTGATTGCAGATACGCCAGTTAAGAAATAAGGGCTTCCAGTTTCATTGATATTTTAAGCTATTTGTAAACGATATTTAGTACGCGATATTTACATGAAATTCACTACCGAATGAAATTTTATGTTCCATTTAACGGTTTATATTACTATCCTGTGAATACAGGCACTTTTTGAAAACAACGAGGATTCACCTATGAAAACAAATTTAGCTATTTCAGCAGCACTTGCAACGATTATGACAACTGGCGTTATCGATACAGCAGAAGCGAGTGACAAGAAAAAGAAAGAGAAATGCTATGGTGTTTCACCTGCTGGTCAAAATGATTGTGCAAACTTAGCTGGAACACACAGCTGCGCAGGCCAATCTACAGTAGATAATGATATTGGTGAATGGCGTTTAGTACCAGCCGGTACGTGCAAAGAGCTTGGTGGTTTTGATCGCAAAGAAGCGAAAAAAATGTTCAAAGAAATGCAAGGTAAAAAGAAAGATTAGTAAATTAAGAAAGAAGCCTAGCTTCATTCAGGAGCCCAGCTGCCCTATTGGCGTTGGGCTTCGTCATTCTCATTATTCCCAAGCTTTAGCTTCAGACTTATCTTCATCAGATAGTTCTCAAAGCGGCTCCGAGGAAAATCTGACACAAATCGACTTTGTAGAAGTTCACGCGGAAAACTTTTTTGCGGCGGGCGGAGCAACACAATCTCTCATTCAAGATATCGCTCAGAAGTTTCCACTTAGCGTGCATGGCACTTCTTTGGGCTTAGGCTCATCAATGCCTGTGCCGAAGGATATTTTGCAGAAATTCACCCAGTTAGTGAACGACACTCAGCCTATGTTGGTATCCGAACATTTGTGCTTCAACCGAGCCAATGTGAATGGCAAGATATTACACAGCGGCGATCTTCTCCCAATTGCATACAATACCGAATCTTTGAACACCATTGTGTCGCATATTCAGCAAGTTCAGGAAAGCATACAGCGACCTTTGTTAATCGAAAATTTGTCGGCCTACATTGCTCCTAGTCAATTAGACCCGCACAGCAAAGATGAAATGACTGAATTTCAGTTTCTAGTCAGCATGTGTGACGCAGCGGGCTGTGGTCTATTACTCGATTTAAATAACCTGATTATCAATGAATTGAATAGAAAGTCCCTTGATCCACTTGCACTTATTCAAACACGTTTAGATGAATTACCTACGCATATGGTAGGTGAAATTCACTTGGCTGGGTTTACGCAGCCACTTAACAGCAATGAAGAAACGAGTCATACAGCTCAATTCATTATTGACGATCATGGCGCACCTGTATCCGAACAATGCTGGCAGTTGTATCAATATGCACTACAGAAATTTCCTGGCACACCCACTTTAATTGAGTGGGATACTCACATTCCTGAGTGGTCGGTGTTACTAGAAGAAGCGAATAAAGCGAGATCTTTTGCTAAGTCTGCTGAATTGTCGGAGCGCTCATGAGTCAGCACAGTAAAACTGACAGCCCTGCATATCAGCGTCAACTCTTAGCGAGCATATTTCGTGTGCAGCTTGAAAATAGCCACAATCAAAGTTTAATAGCCCTCAATGTTTATTCCAATAACTTCATCGAAAATGGCATACGAGCGCTGTCGATTAGCTTCCCTACAGTTGTCGGTTTCATAGGTGAGGATAGCTTTCGGATTCTCGCTAAAAAGTTCTTATATGAGGTACCTAAGCAAAGTTTTGACTGGGCAGAATACGGATGTGAATTACCTGATTTCATAGGGCAGCAAGATGCTTTGAATGACTATCCATTCTTAAGGGAAGTGGCGATACTTGATTGGGCTATCCATCAAGCACAACGCGCTGAGGATAGACGCTTTTTAGGCGCAAGCTTTGCTTTATTAGAAAGTGGAGATACCGCTACTTTGAAATTCGTCGGAGCGCCTGCTTTGCAAGTATTACCGTTCTTATTTCCTATTGTCGAATTGTATCAAGTCATACACGATCCTTTTCTGCAGTCAGAAGAGGGACTTGTGGCGCGCAAGAACTTATTGAGTGAGATAAAGGACCACATATCGCTGGTATTGGCTAGTGATGCAATAAACAAAGTAACACCACGGTCTATTGTTTTGTGGCGGCCAGAATATAAAGCGCAGTTTGAATATATATCAAGTGCAGAAGCACAGGTAATATCTGCAATCAACGCTAGTACTTCTGTAAATACCGTTATCGAAACGATTGATGATCATCAACTCGACCTCTTGGAGTGGTTGACGAAAGCGATATCAAATAAACTAATTTTTGCAGTAGCTTAGTCAGTACTAGTTCGGTTCAACGCATACATTGTGACGTATATCTAATGCTGCAGACGCAGTGTTTAATATAATTTTCTGCATAGACGGTCCTGTATACACAGTGCTGCTTGTTTAATGCTTGATACGCAGTGTTAGAGTAGCAATTATAAATACGTGTTATATGCGCAGAGTTGCATTGCCGAGCTAAAAATTGTTCCTAAAAGCTACTCACCACAACAAAGAGACCACCATGGCAAAGCTCATTGCGTTCTACAATTCTATATTCAGTAAAGTCGATCTACTCCAGCCTATCGTACTATTAGCGGCACGCTTCTATGTTGCCTGGGTGTTTTTCAAATCAGGCTTAACAAAACTTCGAGACTGGGATTCTACTCTGATGTTATTTGAGTACGAATACGCTGTGCCTGTCTTAAACTTCGAAGTAGCGGCTTATTTAGCGACCTTTGGCGAAATTGTATTGCCAATTATGTTAGTCGTTGGTGTGCTGGGTAGAAAAGCAGCAATAGGATTGTTTATTGTAAACATCGTTGCTGTGATAAGCTTAGAAGACATGCCGGCAGCGGCGCTAAACGAACATATTTTTTGGGGCGCATTGTTGCTTCTCGTAACAGTTTGGGGCGCGGGTAAATTGTCACTCGATCATGTACTAAGGATAAAATAAATGGCCTTACTTGGCTCAACCGCTATATTTCTAGGGGCAACACTCGTTGCTGTTCCTTTATTTAAAAAGCTAAAGCTCGGAGCGATCTTGGGTTATCTAATAGCAGGGGTTGTGATTGGGCCATCGGTTTTTAATTTAGTTAGCGACCCTTCAACTATTTTGCATTTCGCAGAACTTGGCGTTGTACTGTTGTTGTTTGTTATTGGCCTCGAGCTTGAACCCGCAACGCTATGGCGCATGCGTAATCAGATTGTATTTAGCGGTGGTTCTCAATTGCTGTTCACCGCAGCCGTCATTGCATTCTTTTGCCACTATGTGTTTGGCTTAGGATTCGTTCCTAGTATCGTCATAGGTTTGGGCTTAGCATTATCTTCTACCGCATTTGCAATTCAGCTAATGAATGAACAACGAATCCTGCAAACGCCACCCGGGCAGCAAGGCTTTTCTATTCTGTTGATGCAAGACGTGGCAGTAATCCCAATCTTACTTATTGTTGCTGCCTTAGCGCCGGTACATACGGAAATTGGTCCTGCATGGTACGTAAGTTTAGGCGCAGTTATTGGTGTTTTGTTGGTAGGGCGCTTCCTTGTTAACCCCTTACTCAGAGTCGTCGCTCGCTATGGCAGCTCAGAAGTGATGACGGCAGCTGCGTTATTTATTGTATTAGTGACTGCACTGGCAATGGACCAAGTGGGTTTGTCGATGGGCATGGGCGCTTTTCTTGCGGGTATATTACTAGCGAACAGTAGCTTTAAACATCAATTAGAAACAGAAATTGAACCCTTTAAAGGTTTGTTATTAGGCTTGTTTTTTATAGCAATTGGAATGAATCTTGACCTTCAGCTTCTATTTGATGAGCCGGTTTTTATCATCAGTATGAGTTTGTTATTGGTCGTGGTGAAAGGCATCATCATATTTTCCATTCTGCGAGCAACGAAACAAACAAAGACAGATTCTATTCGAGTATCACTGATGTTGTCGCAAGGCGGCGAATTTGCTTTCGTTGTAATGACATTGGCAGTATCAAACTCCGTATTGGATGCGAGTATAGCGGGGCAAGTCAACCTCGTGGTTGGCATATCTATGGCTCTAACTTCGCCATTCGTTATCCTTCATAGCCTTTTCTTTAAATCCAAAAATTGCCCAGCAGTATATGACTCTTTCAACGATTCTACAGAGCCAAAAGTGATCATTGCAGGCTTTGGTCGATTTGGTCAAATTACCGGCCGTATTCTTGCCGCCAACGGTATCGCTTTTACGGCTATGGACAAAGATGCTGAGCACATTGAATTTGTGCGTCAATTTGGTAACAAGGTTTACTTTGGTGATGCAACCCGTATCGATTTATTAAAGAAGGCGGGCATCGAGGAAGCAAGGGTACTCTTAGTCGCCATCGATAACAGTGAAGAAATCACTGAGCTGATTAAAGTAGTGCAGCATGAATTCCCCGACGTTAAGATTATTGCAAGAGCAAGACATCGTATGCACGCGATAGAACTCGCCAAATTGGGAGTGAGTTACTTTGTGCGTGAGATGTTCGATAGTGCGCTGTCGGCCTCTAAAGAGGTACTAAAAGCCTATGGTTACACACAAGTGCAAGCAGATAGCATGGCTTCAATCTTCTCAGAGCACGATCAAAAAATGCTTGAACGTGTGATTAAGGGGGATATGGGAATTCATGAAATGATCAAGTCGACCAAACAAAGCAGAGAAGAGCTTCAGCAATTGTTTGAAGAGGACAAGCAAGATTGATAGCAGAGCTGGTTCTTAAGCTGCATTAGCTCAGACTTCATCTAACAGATTAAAATTGAAGGGCACGACCAGAACGTACAAAGAAACGTCATTCCCAACTTGATTGGGAACCTCGTAACCACAACTACAGTTTGCACTATTTCCTAGCAAAGCAATGAAGGGTAAAGATCTATCCAGCACGGATTACATTCATTTATCAGTTGGTTTTTCCAATCTCTGTTCCACTTTTTCAAACGTTTTTCTCGTAGTATTGCGTTATGCATATCGTTAAATTGTTCAAAATAGATCAGTTTGTGTAGGTTATAATTCGCACTAAATCCTTCAATTAGCTTATTTTTATGCTGGTAAATACGTTGAACAAGATTACTAGTAACACCGATGTACAATGTCGTATTTCGATCGTTGGTGATTATGTAAACGAATGGTTGTTTCATGATTGAATTCCTTTTCAATTAGAAATTAACAATAGAGCAATTTTATCACTCTGAAAAGTACTGGTTTTAAGTTTTCTAGATGGTTTGCGAGGTTCCCAATCAAGTTGGGAATGACGTGTCTTCGAAGTGATATCATTTTGAAAAGTACTGTTTTAAGCTTTCTAAATTGTTTTCGAGGTTCCCAATCAAGTTGGGAATGACGTTGCTTCGTAGTGATATTTTAGGGCCGCTTTGTGCTTATGCCCAGCTAATTTCCTATGCTTTGCTAAGTTACTGCTGTTTGATGAAGTGCATATCGCGGTATTCGTGACTCTCTTTTTCCTTGGTAACGAAAGGATGCATCTTCATTGCTGTCACTTCATTATTAAGATTTGTTTCCATAATTAAGAATGCATCTGAAGCGGCGTTTTTGTTGTCCCATTCCACCTTAAATCGATTGGTAGCATAAGGTGTTACAGTACCTTTTAGAGTGAGCATGCGTTCAGATTCAATTCGAAGTACAGTGTCGCCTTGTGCATTACCTGTCAATTTCTCTTCAGTGATTATCATTTTACCAAACCAAGTATCTTCATAAGTTCCGATAATTTGTTCCTGACTCACTTGCATCGCTAAGTTTGGTTCTGGTACGGCTTCGTAGTTCGCTAAATATTTAGCTTCTTGTTCGTCTTGAAACTTAATAAATGCTTGAACCCAATCGCTTGGCGAGTCTTTTGGTAGCCTATCTTTTGGAATGAATGACTTTAGAATGTGCTGCATTACCGAGGAGCGAACGCCATAGTTTGAACCGTTGTTCAGCACAACGACACCTAGCTCCAATTCAGGAATTAAAGCAACATAGGCTTGATAGCCCGACAAGGTCCCAGTGTGCGAAATTAGTTTGTAGCCGAGCATGTCAGCAATACGCCAGCCATAGCCATAGGTTTTAAATAAAGTGCCGTCCCATTCCTCTTCATGGTCGGCGATGCCTAATATGGTTTTTGGCGACCACATGGTGTTGAGTACATCCGCTGAAAATGGCAGTGATTCGGGAGATAATAAGGCTTTAACCCACTTGCTCATGCTGGTGGCGTTACAAACGATTCCGCCAGCAGCAACAGACATTTGTTGCTCTTCCTGAATGCTATTTCTAGGCACAGCGTAAATGCCACGTTCATCGTTGTGAGCGTAACTCATCGCCGTGTTCTTTAACTTGTTCTTCGGTACATCTCCGGCATAGCAATTCATATCTAAAGGCTTAAAAATATTTTGCTCTACAAAGTCACCGTATGACATGCCAGATACTTTAGCGATGATTTCGCCTGCGGTGATGTATAAAACGTTGCTGTACGCATATTTTGATCTGAAGCTTGATTCGGGAGTTAAATAACGCAGATTTGCAATTACCTCAGCTCGAGAGAAACCTGATGGTTCGGGCCAGATCATGCTATCACCAGCACCACCTGTCAGGCCGCTGTGATGAACTAGCAGATCTTCAATAGTGAATTCACGGGTGACCCACGGATCATGCATCTGAAACTCAGGTAAGTATTCAGTGACCTTATCTTTCCAATCGAGTTTCTCTTGCTCAACTAGAATGCCTAAGGCTGCAGCGGTAAAAGCTTTGCTGGTGGATGCGAGTCTAAAGTAGGTGTCAGGCTTAACCTTAAGCGTCTTTTCTATATTGCGCTGACCAACACTCTCAAGGAACACCGTTTCGCCTTGATGCACGACAGCAACTGACATGCCGGGCGTGTGAAAAGCTTTTAGTGCTTTCTCCATCACTGCTTTGGTTTGCTGAGGATTAAATTCGCTTAGGTTTTCACTTGCACCTGCCGTGTTTGGGAGCGCGCTTAGAAAAGAAAAAAGTAGAATAGAAGTGACATGAAAACTGGTTGATAAGCGCATTATTTGACTGAACTCCGTGTTTCTCAAAAACTGGCGACAAGTGGGAATACTAAAAAAGGCATTATAGCTTAACTCTTTTAAGGCATTCCAACTTGTTTGTTTTAAATAACGCTATTGTTCAACGTTTATTGTTTGTGAATTAGTTATTGTTCACAATTCACAGTTCGTAATTTTCAGCTTATTGTTCATTGCTCGTTATCTAAAAATCATCATTCAAAGTTTAGATACTCAGAACACCTTTCAAGATATTCAAAGAAAGCTAAGGCTCGTTTATTCAAATTTAATGCAAATTTCGCATTTAGCTCATTTTCGCAAGCCATGATAAAGGCGCTATGCGCATAACTCGGTTTAGTATTGCCCAGGGCCAGCTTGGTACGTAGCTATTACCACCTTCCTTTTCAATGGCTTTGATGATGGCTTTGCAGCCCGTTTCAGTGTCGACCATGAAGGGGACTTTCTCTACCTTTTCATTAATTTCGCTGCGAATGAAACCAGGGTGAACTGTTGATACTTTGATAGGTGTGCGCATTAAATCAATACGAATACCTTCGCTTAACGAAGTTATTGCGGCTTTAGTTGCGGCATAAACTGTTAATGCTCGGCGGAAGCCGCGCACTGCGCTAATGGATGAAATGGTCACGAGATGACCTGAATTTTGTGCTCTAAATATTTCTACAGCCGCTTCACATTGTGCGATGGCGGATACGAAGTTAGTAATAGCCGTTTCTTTATTCGCTTTAAAATAGCCTGTGCCAATGGAAGCGCCTTTGCCCATGCCTGCGTTGACGATAACGCGGTCGAGTGAGCCTAACTCTTGTTTAAATTCGTTGAACACTGTGAACACAGCTTCATGATCATTCACGTCTAAGGACTTGATAAGCACGGTAATGTTTGGATTTATTTGCTCTAATTCGCTTTTGAGTTCTTCTAATCTCTCAACGCGTCGGGCGCACAATGCTAAGTTGCGTCCCATTTTTGCAAAGAGAATCGCCATGCCTTTGCCTAAACCTGAGCTGGCACCGGTAATTAAAATATTTTGTCTTATTGTAGATGACATAAACTTCTCTATTTATTCTTATTGATGATTTTTCTGCAACGATGCAGCAAGTAGTGTACGAAAAACCACAAGTTTTTGTACTGTGGATTGCGTGTTTGTTTATGGTGATAACGATAATAAATTTGCTGCACTATGGCGGCGAGGCGGAACAATCCATAGACTTCATAAAACGCGAAGTCCTCGGTTTTCAAGCCTTGTTTGTCGCAGTAATACTGAATCACTTCTTCACGTGTCATCATACCCGGTAAGTGCGTTGGCTGGCGGCGAGTGCTTCTTGCCAACCAATCGTCATCAGCTTGAACCCAATAAGCAAGGCTGTTGCCTAAATCCATTAAAGGGTCACCCAATGTGGCTAATTCCCAATCGAGCACGCCAATGATTTCTTGTGGGTTTTGCGCGTTCAGCACGAGATTATCAAAGCGATAATCATTATGCGTGATACATATTTTTTCTTCACTCGGGATGTTATTCGCTAACCAATCGGTGACTTTCTTACCTTTAGGTACATTCCAGGTCTTGGCTTTTTGAAAGCGTCCTGTCCAGCCTGAAATTTGACGTTGAGTATAGCCTTCGCCTTTACCCAAATGTTCTAAACAAGCGGCTTTATAATCAACATTGTGTAGCTCAATTAAGCCATCAAGGGCTGCTTCGCAGAGTTTTCGCGTATCTGCAGGAGTTATTTCTAAATCTCGCGGCATGTTCTGACGGGGAATGATGCCGTCGAGCTTCTGCATGATATAAAACTCTGCGCCAATGACTGACTCGTCATCGGTGTAACCTAGCATGTCGGGTACTTTTGGGTAGACGCTTTTCAGGGCGCTTTGTAAGCGGTACTCGCGGCCCATATCGTGAGCCCCTTTGGCTTTTGTACCAGCCGGTGGTCGACGCAAAATCACGGACTTGTTTTCAAACTCAAGGCAATAGGTCCAATTGGACGCACCGCCAGAATATTGCGTTACAGAAGGCGTACCTTGTAACTCAGGAATATTGGCATTTATCCATGTAAGCAAAGGCGCTATCGGGAGCTCTTCGCCTGGGCGCACCTTGCCTGCTTTATCTATTATCTTTGTCATTACTTATATTTCTTCAATTCTAAGCGTGTCACCATTTTCATGTGCACTTCATCGGGGCCGTCGGCTAGCCGTAAAGAACGAGCGCCCGCAGCGAAACGAGCTAATGGGAAGTCTTCACACATGCCTGCGCCACCATGGATTTGAATCGCCATATCGACCACTTCTTCTAGCATTTGTGGGATCATGACTTTGATTGCTGAAATGTCTACCATCGCATTTTTCACACCTAAATTATCAATCTTCCATGCCGCTTGAAGTGTTAATAGGCGAGCTTGTTCTATTTTCATTCGAGCCATAGCAATACGTTCGCCATTACCACCTAAATTGATGATAGGTGAACCGAAAGCTACGCGAGATAAGCCACGCTTAATCGCTAGTTCTAAGGCCTTTTCTGCTGAACCTATAGCGCGCATGCAATGATGAATACGACCTGGGCCTAAACGACCTTGTGCAATGGCAAAACCTTTACCCATACCAACCAGCAGGTTTTCTTTAGGTACTCTTACATTCGTAAAATGCATTTCACCATGACCAAACGGCGCATCGTAATCGCCATAGGCACTCAACATGCGTTTAATTTCAATACCGGCAGTATCTAAAGGCACAAGCACCATGCTGTGTTGGCTGTGTCTGTCATTTTCAGGGTTGGATAAGCCCATGAAAATACACACTTTTGCATTTGGATGTCCTAATCCAGTCGTCCACCATTTTTTACCATTGAGAATGAGTTCATCGCCATCCAGCTCGATAGTTGCAGCCATATTAGTTGCATCAGATGAGGCAACGTCGGGCTCAGTCATACCAAATACAGAGCGTATTTCACCGGTTAATAAAGGTGTTAGCCATTTCTCTTGTTGTTGTTTATTACCGAAGTGATAAAGCACTTCCATATTGCCTGTATCGGGTGCGTTGCAATTGAATATTTCAGGAGCAAATATGTAGCGGCCCGTTTCTTCGGCGAGCGGTGCGTATTCTAATGTTGTTAGGCCTTGACCTAATTCTGCATCGGGCAAAAACAGATTCCACAGTCCAGCTGCTTTTGCCTTCTCTTTCAGCGGTTCAATTTCAGGGTGAACTCTCCACTTTGTCCAGTCACTTGTGGGGTTTAACTCGGCTAATTCTTCATATACTTGTTGTTCGATAGGGGCAACGTGGGTATCTAAAAATTCGCGAATGCGGGCGATGTAATCTTGAGTTTTAGCGTTGTGAGAAAAGTCCATAAGATGTCCCTAAATGATCAACCATAAAACTACATAGTAGTGCATATCTTTGTATCAGCGAACTTTGTTTAATTTGGGTTTATTGATAACTTTGATGAATAGTGTTTTTAACTATTTCGGTACAAGCAAAAAGAGAGCGTTACTTGCGAATCGCTCTCTTTAGCTTATTCCTTATGTCACAAGACCTTTATTTACCTTTATTGTGAAAGGAGTGCTGCCTTCTATTATTGGTTTGAGTGATAGTCCAAAGGTACTTTCTCAGTAAAATGCTTGCGACACAATGACACATACTTCTCATTCCCACCTACATCAACTTGGTCTCCTTCGGATATTGGATTTCCTTTGGCATCTAGGCGCGCCACGAAGTTGGCTTTTCTTCCACAGTGACAAACGGTTTTAAGTTCAGATAGTTTATCTGCCCATGCCAATAGATAATGGCTGCCTTCGAACGTTTGACCTCTGAAGTCGGTGCGTAAACCATAAGCCAGCACCGGAACTTTCAGTTCATCTACAATCTTTAGACATTGCACAACTTGCTGCTTGGTTAAAAACTGCGCTTCGTCAATGAACATACAGCTGATTTTTTGATGCTCACATTCTTTGCGCATTACCGCAAATAAGTCCGTTTCTGGCGTGAAAAGGTTTGCGGGCGATTCAAGACCAATTCGCGATGCGATTTTGCCAGTGCCATAACGATTGTCGAGCGCAGCCGTGAATAGAGTGATATTCATACCGCGTTCTTTGTAGTTGTAAGCTGATTGTAGAAGTGATGTCGATTTTCCAGCGTTCATCGCCGAATAGTAGTAATAGAGTTGTGCCATTGATGATGGTTCTTATAGTGTGGTGGTTCTTACATACTGCCTAGCAACGCACGATCAACAATAAGTGATCAAGGCATTTGCTAAAAAGTTTCAATCCAATTCTTGAGATCGTTACTTTTCATGGGGCGCGCAAATAGATAACCTTGAATATACCGAATTCCTAAGTCTTTTAGAACCGCCAATTCGGTTTCTGTCTCAATTCCTTCGGCAACGGTTATCGCAGAAAACTCGTCAGCAATTAGTTTTGTTGCCGACACAATGGTAAGTACCTTGGTATTTAGCCCTTGTAGGAAGCTTCTATCAATCTTAATAATATCGAATGACATAGTTTGCAATTGATTCAAGGAAGAGAAACCTGTTCCAAAGTCATCAATTGAAATGTGGATACCTCGGTCTGCAAGTGATTTTAATTGCGACTTGGCGAGCTCTCCATTTTCTAACATGACGCTTTCTGTAATTTCTAAGTGAAGTCGGTCCGCAGGCAAGCCACTGCTTCGCAGAGTCTCATCAATCGTGTTAATAAAGTCTTTATCTAGTAATTGTAGAGAGGATACGTTGACAGATACTGAAGGATTATTCTCAAACTTCCAAAGAACCGCTTCGTGGCAAGCCTGCAAAAGTACCCATGCACCAATTTCAACGATACGACCTGATTTTTCGGCGAGTGGAATAAACTCGGCTGGGGATATATTTTTTCCCTTATGTTCCCAACGTAACAATGCTTCAATTGCCCATGGTTTCTTATTTTCAATATCCACTATGGGTTGAAAAACTAGGGAAAACTCTCGATTGTGCAGTGCACTTCTTAAACCGTCACGAATCACTTGATCATGCTGAAATTCATCGAAGAGTTCTGGAGTAAAGTGCTTGGCAAAGCCTTGCCCCGTTTTCTTTTGATAGTACATCGAGATATCGGCATATTGAATTAACTCATGCGGGTCTTTGCTGTCATCAGGGTATTTGGCAATGCCAATACTTGCGCCTAGTGTAATATTGTTTGATGCAATGGACATGGGTGTTGATATGCTACTTAAAATATCTTGAACCAAGCCTGCAAGCGACACAGCACCCACATATTGCGTGCAAACTAAAAACTCATCGCCACCCCAGCGACACAAAAGGTTTTCTGATTTGTCATCAAGGCCCATCACGACCTCTAGTTCTTGCAGTCGTACTGCTATTTCACTTAGAACAGCATCACCCACTTTATGCCCAAATCCATCGTTGACGTCTTTGAAACCGTCCAGATCAATAAATAACAAAGCATAGTGTTCTTTGCTTAGAGAGGCTTCCTCCAGAGTGCTTTTTAATTTCTGTAAAAAAGCATTACGATTCATTAGGTTAGTAAGCGGATCTAGATTAGATAAGCGATATATTTCGGCTGTACGATTTTCAACCTTAGTTTCAAGTGAATGGGTATAGGTGTCGAGTTGCTGATTCGCTTTAGTCAGTTGCTCGTTCATTCGGTCAACTTCTTCCTTCTCTTCATCCATCAATTTAATTAAGGATGTGTTTTCGTTTTTTAAGGCAAGTGTTTCGGATATGAAGGCGCTAACCTGTCCTGAGGTTGCAATCATCACAGTCCAATATCCAAAACCTAAAAATGAAACAAACTTAAAATAAGCAAACTCGCTGAACAAACCCATACTTGCAAAAGGGAGTATTAAGCTAGACATATACACAATAGCTAATAACCTTGATGGCGCTAGAATAGTCGTCGCTCCTCCCGCTAAGGCCGATACGATGATTGCACTTACTGTTATTTCAACCGCTTCCATATGAGGCACCATTAGAAAGCTGTAGCTGGCCCAAATTAGGCAGTTCGCAACTATGCCGATGGTAAATCGCAACACGGTAGGTTTTAGTTTTAGAGTATTTTTCTTTATCTGAGCTCTTGTATAAAGGTTATCAATTAAACGCAGAGTGTGAGCTATCGCGAGAACGATAAAGAGGGTCGTTTTGAGAGCTTGTTGTTCAGGCGTTTCAAAAGCAAAGCACAAGACACCCATGCATAGCAAGGTGATAACTAAACCTCCAATGGCGTTTCCGTACAAAAGCTGTAGGCGAGATTGGGTATCTTGTTGGCTTGAATTAAAAATGTCGTTTTGACGCATGAACCTGCCTATTTATTATGTCGTTGAAAAAACAAATAACAGTTAAAACACATGAGT
Organism: Glaciecola sp. MF2-115; assembly: GCF_047250385.1. Lineage (NCBI taxonomy): Bacteria > Pseudomonadati > Pseudomonadota > Gammaproteobacteria > Alteromonadales > Alteromonadaceae > Glaciecola > Glaciecola sp. MF2-115. Next base: position 71,296 of record NZ_JBLBVM010000049.1, on the reverse strand, counting down.
TTTCGAGTATAACAGCAGAAATTAATAAATGGGTGAAAAAAAAGGCGTACACATTGTGTACGCCTTTTATAGTATTTTAATGAGCTAGAAAACAATTCGTGCGTTTCTAGCCTCTGACTTTAAGCTGCGTTTGCTGCTGAATCTTCAGATTTTCCTGCCGCAGGACCATCAGTTTCTTCTGCAGTCAACAATTCCATATCGAAAGTGAACTCGTCAACACGCACAGACAACTTACGTTTCTCATTGTACTCCAACAAGGTTGCGCGCTCTGCGTCAGTCAAGCTACCAGCTGTGTGCAAAGTATTCACCGCGTGCTCGAAGGAAATGAATGGGATAACAGGCGCAGCTTTTAACGCTTTGTGCACTTTTGATAGTAAAGGCATTGCAGCATGTTTTGCTTTAAACGCTTGTTCATTAATATCATTGCCGTCACCAGGTACTACTTTCACAAGGTGAGTTAGCTGCGCTTTAATGCTGCTATCTTGCATCGAAGCGGTTGATAATTCACGTACCAAGTCATCAGAAATATGGCTTACTGAAGACGTGTAAGTGTTAGTCAACATTCTCATCAAACCACGCGTTGGTGTGTTCGGGAAGTTGTTGATGAAATCAACAATCGCTTTTTCAGCTTGCTGTAGTGACCATTCCATCGCATAACGGAAATAAGCTTCAGCCTGGGCTCTGTCTTGAACTCGTTGCTCAAAGAAACGAATAGATGCCATTGCGCCATACAAGTAGCTCATTACGTCACCTAAACGCGCAGACAATAGCTCTGCTTTCTTCAGGTCGCCGCCTAATACTAATAGAGACAAGTCGGCTAATGGAGCAAGTTTTGCTGCCAATGCGTTGACGCGTTTCTCATAAGGGCGAACAATTGGAAGGTTCGACTCTTTCGAGCGTAAAAATGGTAAGTAACTATTTGCCATACTACGGAAAGCATTTTTAACGCTAAATTTAACCGTCTTACCTAGGACCTTATTAAATTCTGCATCGGCTGTTTTGTCGTCGCTGTGGATCAAATCGACCATTTCTTTCAAATGTGGATGACAACGCATCGCACCTTGGCCAAATATCATTAAGCTACGTGTCAGTATATTTGCACCTTCCACAGTAATCGCGATAGGAAGGGCTGCATAACCATTTGCTAATGTGTTCTGCGGGCCACGTTGTATTGCTTTACCTGCTTGAACGTCCATTGCTGAGTTCAATACGTCACGACCAAGTTCAGTCATGTGATATTTTGCAATTGCAGTAACAACAGCTGGTTTAATACCTTCGCCTAAACCTTCAGTTGTTAGCACACGCATTGCTTCTAGCAAGAATGTTTTACCAGCAATATCAGCCAATTTGTCTTGAATACCTTCGAAACGACCGATTGGAACGCCGAATTGCTCACGCACAAAAGAATACTCAGACGTTGACTTAAACGCTGACTGCGCAGTTGCAACGCCCATCGCTGGTAACGAAATACCGCGACCTGCACCTAGGCAGCTCACTAGCATTTGCCAACCACGACCGATGTTCTTCTCGCCACCAATAATGAAGTCCATTGGGATGAATACATCTTTACCGCGCGTTGTACCATTGTAGAATTTTACGCCCATCGGATCATGACGGTTACCTAGTTCAACACCTGGGTGTGATTTTGGAAGTAGGGCACAGGTAATGCCTAATTCAAGTTTATCACCCAGCAATTGCTCTGGATCGAATACTTTAAAGGCTAGGCCTAATACTGTCGCGATTGGTGCAAGAGTGATATAACGCTTGTCCCAAGTCACGCTGATACCAACGACTTCTTTACCTTCCCACATGCCTTTGGTCACGATACCAGCATCTGGAATAGAACCCGCATCTGAACCCGCTTCTGGGCTCGTTAGGGCGAAACAAGGAACGTCTTCACCCACTGATAATTTAGGTAACCAGTAGTTTTGTTGTGCTTCAGTACCGTAGTGCATTAATAACTCGCCTGGACCTAAAGAGTTAGGCACCATAACGGTTACGGCAATCGCACCACTTGTAGCTGCAATCGTTGCTACGATAGTAGAGTTTGCGTAAGGCGTGAATTCAAGACCACCAAATTTCTTTGGAATGATCATTGAGAAAAATTTGTTCTTACCAAGGAAATCTAAAATTTCTTGTGGAATATGCTTGCTATTGCCTAATTCGAAATCATCGATCATAGACAACAATTCAGCCACAGGACCATTTAGGAAAGCTTGCTCTTCTGCGCTCAATGTTGCTTGAGGAAGGCTGCGCAGGGCATGCATGTCAGGTTTGCCTTGATAAATTGAAGACTCAATCCACACATCACCAGCATCCAAAGCTTCTTGCTCAGTTACTGAAATTGGTGGTAATACTTTTTTAAGGTTTGTTCTAATACTCATAATTAACTTATCCGCTCATCTGACCAGTTGAATAATCTATACTACATGAAAATAAATAAAGATCAAAATAATTTGATTAAAATTTGTGCAGAATTGCCTAAAAGCATTACTATCTATCCGTATTTACTCAAGTTATTTATCGTGCTGAAACACAATTTACTTACAACTCTGTACTGATCTTCATACGCGCTCTTCAGTGTATAAGTTTAGTGTGGATACAATTCTTTGCTTGCTATTTAATGTAAGTAATAACGCTGGCTTACGAAAGGAGGGAAGGAAAATGAAAAATAATCTCGATAACAAGATGTTGCTGAGGGTCTTCGAAAAAATGCGCCAACACGGAAAGCATATAGATGGCGCACATCACCTAAATGGCATAAAAGCGTACACAGACTTCGACGGTTACACCTTGTTCTTGGAGGATGCGACAGTGAAGCTTAGCTACGGTTTTCATAACCAGTATCACTTTGATTACGATAATCAGGGCCAGTTTGATGCTTTCGAGAAGAAATTGACGAGCATTGATAAGGAGTATTAATTAGGGCATTTAATCAGGGCATTTAATCAGGGCATTTAAACAAGACTATTAATTAGCACTTTTGATCTGTATTCTTACACAGCAGAGTCGTCAGTCGAATACCACAATCCACTGCTTTATATGAAGAGCTCGACGATGTAGAATACACAAAAAGTCCCTTGATGAGTTTAAAGTGGAAACGACTGACAAAAAAAATAACAATCAGGATGCAGACAACTCTATTAAAACTGGTGCAAGCATCCCGACACCAGAGGTAGAAAAGTCAAACAAGCCAATTAAAGCTGTAATGGCACCTCCTTTCACCGCTGCATTTTTTCACCCACGGTATTGGGGCGTGTGGTTTGGCGCAGCAGTTTTATATCTCATCACATGGTTACCCTTACCTGTCATCAAATTATTAGCTAGAGTAATTGCGAAACTGCTTTTTTGGTTTGCACCAAAACGGATTAAAATAGCCAAGCGTAATTTAGAGCTATGTTACCCACAATGGTCTGAAGAAAAACGCCAAAAAGTGTTAAAAGACAATGTGTTTCGTACGGCAATGGGTTTATTTGAAACGGGCATGGGCTGGTGGTGGCCAGAATGGCGTGTACGCAGAGTTGCAGAGGTTGAAGGTCTTGAGCATGCGTTGAAAGTGCTAGAATCGGGTAAAGGCGTATTCGGGCTTACTTTACACAACGTGAACTTGGAAATTGGCTGCCGCATTATTGGCTATGCATATCCATGTATCGCGTTTTATCGCAAACACAACAATCCCTTAATTGACTATATGCAATACTATGGCCGAGCGCGTTCTAACAAATACATGATACACAAACGTAACGCGAAAGCCTTGATTCAAGCAATGAACGAAAACGAGTTTTGTTTATATTTCCCTGATCAAGATTATGGCAAAGGTACGAGTGCCTTTGTTCCCTTCGGCGGCGTTGCGCGAACGGCAACCACCACGGCCACTTTAATGTTTGCCAATCGAGCTAATTGTGTTCCTTTGATGGTCGTGTCTCAACATAGCAAAAAGGGCTACAAGGTAAAAATTGGTGCACCAATTGATTATTTGGCCGATACAAATCAAGAGACAGCACTAACTAAGCTAAACGAGGACGTACTTAAAGTGGTTAATGAGCAGCCGGAGAGTTATTTGTGGATGCATAAGCGCTTCAAAACCCGTCCTGAGGATGAACCCGAATCTTTGTATTAGAGCTCGAAACTCTTAATACACATAACTTAATACACATAATCAATTCGGATAGGCCTTATCGTAGAAGTCCTATAAAATATTAGGTGAGTAAATGGCAAATAAAGAAGTATCCAAGTCGTGGTTAAAGCATATCGCACTTGCCCTTGTTGTATTAATAGGGGCTATAGCTGTTTTGTTATTTATGCCTGAACCCGATGACTCGATGCAAGCCAATAAACCAAAAGAAAGTACGAGCATAGAAGAAAATCTAGCAGACTTCTATCGCGAGTTTCGACTCTCATCTAAAGATCCTATTCAAGCCGAGTATGGCGATTTTGTGGTGTCTTTAGAACTACCTGAAGAAAGCCAAACTGAGCGCCTAGTGGCAATTTCCAATGTCGATAAACCACCAGAGGAAACTTGGCAGGGCGAGTACAAATTTAGAAGTTTTGCGAAAGACACTACGATCAGAGTTGAAGCAATGAAATACGCCGAGGAAGAAGGTATGCAGCTTATCTGGGATCTGAACCAAGACTTTATTATCCGCCAACGATTTCTAGTTGAAAACAATTTATTAGGTACGCTAGATGAAGTGGCTGGGGCAATAGACAGCAACTTCATCCCAGAAGTGAATGTATATTTCTGCAATAAAAAACGTACTATCGTTATTTCTGAGCGAGCCGGCACTTACGTGAAAGAAAACTGCCAAAAAACCGGCTTCATTAATTAAGTTTCGTCTGCAAAAACACTCGCATATGTGCGTTGAATAACACTCATGTGAACATCTAAATTGGGTACCTTTTTGTTAGTGCCAAAAGCGCCTAAACTCAACTTATGCAACTGGTTGCGAATAAATAAGTACGCCTCCTGCAATGTTTCGTTCTGCTCTTGGCTGATCACATTGACGTCTGCGAGCGAATCTAAAATGCGCAAGTTGTCGCTCCATTTGCTCAACTCGCTAAATTCATTCGCATGTCGTAAAACCCAATACTGTGTCAAAAACTCCAAATCAGTAATTCCGCCAGATGTTTGTTTCAGATCCGCACTGTGCTCATCTGATTTATCCAAATGAACGCGCATCTTTTCGCGCATGTCAGCCACTTCTTTACGAAGTTTGTTAGCGTCTCTTTTCTTCGCCAATATTTGCTGCCTAACTTGGGTAAAAGACTCACGTAGGCTGTCATGTCCATATACATAACGAGCGCGAACCAAAGCTTGATGTTCCCATGTCCATGCGTCGTTTGCTTGGTATTTAGCGAAGCTATCAATATGACTAATCAACAAACCTGAGTTGCCTGAAGGGCGCAATCTTAAGTCGATTTCATATAGGTCGTTCAGATAGGTTTTTGTTGTGAATATGTGGGTGATACGCTGCACAAGCTTTACGAAGAATTCACTGCAAGAAACTGACTTTTTGCCAGTGGTCATTGTAGACAGCGGAATGTCATGCACAAAAACAATATCAAGGTCGGAACCGTAACCAAGCTCAATACCGCCTAGCTTGCCATATGCAATAACGCCTAAGCCCTTATTTTGCATAGAATAGCCTTCCGGTGCGCCATAACGCTCAACCATTTGTTGCCAAGCGATATCAATAGCGTGCCCAAGCAATACTTCTGCTAAGACCGTGAGTTTGTCACTCACATTATTAATGGGAAGCGTGCCGCTAATATCTGCTGCCGCAATGCGTAATTGCTGAGTTAGTTTAAAGTAGCGCAGCGCATCCATTTGCGCTTCAACATCATCAGGCTCTACCCGCAGTAATTGCAGTCTTAGTTCGTTTTCATATTCTTGGCGCCATGTGGCTATATCAATTTGATCGGGTCGCAAGTAAGCAGGTTGTAGCAATTCATCTAGTAAGAGAGGGAATGCTTTGATTTGCTTGGCCACCCAGTGACTGTTTGCAGAAAGTGTAATTAGTCGCTCACGAACAGGTGGGTTTTCTAGCAGTAGATCAAGGTATGCCGTGCGCCCAACTATCGTTAATAGGATGTCGAATATTCTTTCAAATAGCTCGTTTGCGTGACTTTTTGTCTTCGTCTTCGTACTTTTTTGTTCGGCTTTTTCTAATACTTCTTCTTTTGCTTCTTCATTAGCTATTTGAATATCATCATAAGCTAATACTTCATCGAGCAATTGTGGAATCAGCTTGCTGAGTGTGTTTCTGCCTTTCTGACCAATCACATGCTTTGTACACTTATTCTTGAATTCTATTAGTTGGGCACTAAGCTTTTCGGCAACTTGTTCTCCATCGGCAATGTGCGGCGTAAGCAGCGTTAAAAACAGCGCTGTCATCTCCTCATTATCTAAACTCAAAGACCATAGATCCGAGTACGATTGATTTGATACCTCGTTGTCCTCTTCATTGCTCTCTTCAATGAGTAGCATAAAGTGAGCGTTGATTCGCTTCATATGAAAGTGCACTTGGCCTAAATCATTGTCTAACAAAAAAATCAATCTCTGATGATCAATATGGTCAGTAAGCTCGCTGGGTAGTTGTTGCGTTTGCTTATCGTCAAATGCTTGCAAATAATGCTCTACTTTGCGCAAAAATAAATAGCTTTCCTGCAGTTCATTCGCATCTTTGGAGCTAAGGAATTGATGTTCAACAAGCGCAGCAAAGGAGTCCAGAATAGACTTTCTTTGACATTCGGTTACCTTACCGGCGTGGATCATTTGCAGTGATTGTACAAAAAACTCTACTTCTCGAATACCACCTCGGCCTAATTTGATGTTGTTGGTCAAGTTTCGTCTTGCTACTTCATTTGAGATCAGTTGCTTCATGTTGCGCAAGGACTCAATGGTTGTGAAATCAAGATACTTTCGATAAACAAATGGAATGATGATACTTCTTAGTTCTCGCACTGCGCCTGAATCTGGATTAATGATCCGTGCTTTTTGCATAGCAAATCTTTCCCACTCACGTCCTTGTTCAAGGTAGTAAGATTCGAAAGCTGGCATAGATACGACTAGCGGACCACTTTCACCTAAAGGTCGCAGGCGCATATCTACACGGTAAACTTGGCCATCTATTGTTGTTTGATGCAAAGCGGCAATTAACTTTTGTGCTAAGCGTGTAAAGAAGCTTTGGTGATCGATGGGCTTACGCGAATGATTCGTTTCCCCCGATTCTGGATAAACGAAGATTAGATCGATATCGGAAGAAAAGTTTAGCTCGCGTCCTCCTAATTTTCCCATTCCAATCACAATTAATTCTTGAGGTTCCCATCTAGGGCCTTCGTTATTCAAATCTGAATGGGTAAAGTTGACGTCCACTGGAGCTGGCTCACCATATCGCTCGCATGCTTTCGTGTACAACCAAGCATTAGCGGAGTTAATTAAGACATCAGCGAGGTGTGAGATAGCTAGCAGAGAGTGCTTAATATCTGCTTTATAGAGTAAATCACGCCAGGCGATAGCGAGCATTTTTAAATGGCGAAATTGACGTAAAGCAGCATGCAAGCTAGCCTCATCCGTCACTTCCATCAGTTTGGTCTGAAGTTGCTCGAAGTATTCTGAGTAACTCTGCCCATCATGTTGCTGTTTGCTCACAAGCTCTGGCAATAGACGCATAAACGCGATGGGGTAGAGTTGTGCGGTACGAGATATAAAGTCACTTAGGGCAAATGCTCGGATGATGTCAGCGGAATGCGTTTCCAGCAGCTGAAAATACGAAGACCTTATTGCACCTTCTTGATTTTGAGCATTTTCATTATTCGAATTTTGATTTTCCGAGCGTGCAGTTGTGCTTCCTTTAGAAGCCACACTTTCAACTTTCGATATAGCACTTTCGAGCTTCATTTTAAATTCAGCTAGTTCATGCTGAGCTCGTTCAACTAAAGTATTTGGTAATGCGTGCATTTTAATTCATGTGCTTAATCGACAATAATTGTATTATGGTATAGTTTTCAACTAAATGTGTAGTCTGGATTACCCAAAAATGGAACAACTGGTAAAACTTGTACCTATATCATCAGAAATTCTGATTTATTTGGCCATCGATATCTCAATCGCCATCTTATTATTGCTATCTATTCGCTCATTATCGGGTTGGTTTACCAAATTGAGTGTGCGAAATGAGTTAGGCGAGAAAGATAACTTCGCATTTGGCATTAGTATGGCGGGTAGAATGTTATCGCTTACTATCGTGCTATCAGCAGTAGTGGGGCGACATATGGACCTTGGCTACGAAGCATCTGCTTTAGGGATGTTGTTGTATGGTGCGGTGGGTATTGTCTTGGTAAGAGTCGGGCGCTTTTTTCATGACAAGTTAGTCTTAAATCGCATGGATAAGAACAAATTAATAGCGGAGAAAAACGTATCGGTAGCATTAATCGACGCTAGCAGCTCTATTGCCAGTGCAATTATTATTAAAAGTATTATTAACTGGTCTGTCGGAACAGATGTGAATACCTTAGTTGCCATTTTATCAGGAACGATGATTACACTCAGTATTCTATTACTGACGACTCGCCTTTACGAAATTTCATATGCGAGTAACAATCAAAATAGTGGCTTACAAAGAGCGCTAAGTCAGGGACAAATGGCTCTGGCAATTAAGCATTCGGGCAATTTAATTGGTACTGCCATTGTGGTGTCGTCTGCAGGCGCGATATTAGTGTATGAGCCTGAATCCTATGTGAGCAACATGACTGGTTGGCTTATTACAGGTGTGAGCTTCTCTATTTTTCTCATGTTACTAACGAACATTTCAAAGCGGATTATTCTCAGCGGTGTTAATTGGAAGAAGGAAGTGGACTTACAGCACAATGTTGGTATTGCTAGTATTGAGTTTGTTTTAAGTGTGGGGTTGGCAACGCTGGTTGCGCAGTTGTTTATTGCTTAAGTGGCGCTTATTGGTTGTCGTGCCGTTGCTGCTTCACGAGGGTTTATCCCTTGTTAGCTAGCCATTATTGATTGATTAGCCATTTTTTATTGGTGGCAAGTATCTTCTAGCTAGTCGGCTTACTTAGCGTACTGATGTTTACAACTTAGCTTTTATCTTCAGCATCGTTTCGCTTTGAATTTGCTTCGTTTCGATCAACAAATGTTCAAAGGGTAATTTAGTTGCGCCCAATATAAGCTTGTCTTTACTTTGCCGTGATTGCTTTTTGAGCCATAATTCTAATTTTAAGGCATCAGATTGCGTGCCGACTTCAGCGCAAAATAACAAGTTCAACGGGCCTTTGCCTTTTAGTGCTTTCGCACATTTCGGGTGATTGCTCGCGTGCTCAAAGAATCGACGCGCTGGATCGACCGTTATGCCACAATAAAGCTGGTTTAGTTTGTTTTTTATGAGGTAGATAAACCAAGGTTTATCTGACTTTTTCTGATTCATTGTTATACTCTCAAGCAATTCAAAAAAAATAGCAATTCACAAGACAGTTAATCATGCAAATACCTGATTTTAGTAACGCAAAAATTCTTATTATTGGTGACGTAATGTTGGACCGTTATTGGACTGGGCCGACTTCACGCATTTCTCCCGAAGCGCCTGTGCCTATTGTGCGTGTCGATGATTCAGAAGACCGTCCTGGCGGTGCTGCAAACGTAGCCATTAATGCGGCGACATTAGGTGCTCAAGTTGTGTTGATGGGTATGACCGGTGAAGACGAAGCTGCTCAAATACTCACCGATCGCTTAGCTGCAATGAATGTTCGTTGTGAATTTTCTAAAGTGGCCACACAAGACACCATTACAAAACTACGCATTGTTAGCCGCAATCAGCAACTCTTGCGCTTAGATTTTGAAAAGTCTTTTGCAAAAGATGATAAATCGGAATTAATCGCCAAATTTGAGCAAGAAGTACAAAAGAGTGACTTAGTCGTTCTATCCGATTACAGCAAAGGCTGTTTGTCCGACCCGCAATCCTTAATTTCATTAGCTCGCAAATATAATAAGCCTGTTGTGGTTGACCCTAAAGGTAGCGACTTTGGAAAGTACCATGGCGCAAGCTTGATCACGCCTAATATGTCTGAGTTTGAAGGCGAGATGGGCGAATGTGAATCCGAAGATGAATTGTTTAACAAAGCGCAAGAGTTGAAGAGCAAGTGCAACTTAGAAGCGGTCTTAGTGACGCGTTCTGAAAAAGGTATGTCTTTGTTTCAAGAAGAAGCGTATCACTTACCGGCTCATGCTAAAGAAGTATATGATGTGACGGGGGCAGGTGATACCGTTATCTCAACACTGGCTTGCTGCATTGCGGTGGGTTTACCATTAGAGCGAGCATGTCAGTTTGCTAATCATGCTGCGAGTGTCGTGGTAGGTAAACTAGGAACATCGACAGTGTCAACAACCGAACTTGCGATTGCTGTGAATGCCCAAGTGCACCAAGGCGGTGGAGTCATGAATGCCGAGCAATTGCGTCTTGCTGTGCAACAAGCTCAGCATAAAGGCGAGCGGGTTGTGATGACCAATGGTTGCTTTGACATACTACATTCAGGCCATGTCGCTTACTTAACGGAAGCGGCTACATTAGGTGATAGATTGATAGTTGCGGTCAATACCGATGACTCAGTGCGCAAACTTAAAGGTGAAGGGCGCCCAATAAACAATCTTCAACGCAGAATGGCAGTGTTGGCAGGCTTAAGCGCCGTCGATTGGGTGGTGCCTTTTAGTGAGGACACTCCACAATCCTTAATCGCCAACATACTTCCTGATGTATTGGTAAAAGGTGGCGATTATCAAATACATGAAATAGCGGGTGGAAAAGAAGTTATCGCTAATGGTGGCGAGGTACGCGTGCTATTATTCGAAGAGGGTGTATCTACCACCGGAATTATTTCACAGATTGTGAATGCAGACGCAAAATAGTGTATATTATCGGCGTTTTCAAATAAGGACAGACAACAGAACATGTACGAAAGTTATTACGGACTCAATTCCAAGCCTTTTCAGCTAACCCCTGATCCAGCCTTCTTCTATGCCAGTAAATTACATAAGCGTGCTATGTCTTATTTACAATATGGATTGTCGCAAGCTGAGGGCTTTATTGTTATCACTGGCGATATCGGTACCGGTAAAACGACCATTGCAAATAGCTTGTTAGATAGTCTTGAAGAAGATATTTTCGCTGCACAAATCGTTACACCTAAGTTGTCACCAGATGAAATCGTTAAAATGGTTGCATCTAAGTTCGATATTGATGTTGCAGGTAAAAGTAAAACCGAGATTCTTGAAGACCTTGAACGTTTCTTAAATAAATTATCAGAGCAGGGTAAACGTGCGTTGCTTTTAGTGGACGAGGCGCAAAACCTGCCTTTGGAAACTATCGAAGAATTGCGTATGTTGTCTAACTTCCAAAAAGCCGGTAAGCCTTTGTTACAAAGCTTTTTGTTAGGGCAAGATGAGCTGCAACCTATACTTCGTGCACCTAACATGGAGCAGTTTCGACAGCGTATTGTTGCATCTTGTCATTTGGCGCCATTGAATGCGGAAGAAGCGAGGGAGTATATTGAGTTTCGACTAAATCATGCTGGATATGAAGGCGACGGTTTGTTCAGTGATGAAGCCTTTGCTGCTATTCACAATTTTTCTCGCGGTGTTCCAAGAAGAATGAATACCTTGATGGACCGTATATTATTGTATGGATTTCTTGAAGAGGTGAAGCACTTTGAAGAAGAGCAAGTTGCTATTGTGATAGAAGAAGTGAAGTCTGAAATGTTTGTGCCGGATAACGCTATGCCTGGAAGAGATGAAACTTTCGCCGCTGACTCAGGCGGTACTAGATTCACTGCTAGAGGTACGGAAATTCATGAAGCACAGTATTATAAAGATATGCTAAATGAGCTCGTAGATGCTTTAGACGACGCTTTAAAGCATAAGATTAAGCTTACTCAGTATATTGATAAGATTTTGAAGAAGAAGTATCAGGCTTATGTGCGTTTGAAAGGGGATGATGAGTAGTAGAGCTCATCTTTACCACACCCTGGAGATCTTTTTAGAACAACCGTCATTCTTGCGCAGGCAAGAATCCTCAACCCTCCTCGTCATTCTTGCGAAGGCAAGAATCTCCTTCCTATATCGCATTATGTCTTTAATTCCAGGTGATGTTTTAGGAGATATCTGCCTTCGCAGATATGACGGAAGGGGAAGCAAATAAGACGGAAGGGGGAGCAAATAAGACGGAAGGGGGAGCAAATATGACGCAAACCAGCGTGAGACTTACTTTGAAAGTCTATACTTCAGGTTAAGCGATACTCGGCGGTCTTTAATATCACCAGTAAAACCTAGTGAACCTACATTTCCTACTGTCCGTCCTTCAGTTTCACGTTGTAAATATCTAAAGTCCAATGATAAATCGAAATATCGGCCAATAGGTCGGCTCAAACTTAACTTGGTAGTTAAAACTTCTGACTCACCTGATTCTCCAGCCAGAATATTATCGGTGTGCGAAGCATTAGCTGTCCAACTGATATTTGTTTTCGGGCCAATCATAAACGCAACTGATGTGCCTGCAGAGTAAGTGCGTGATAGGCGGTCAGATTCCAAATATTCATTAGTAGAATAACCTCCATTCAATGACAATTTAGTTCTACGAAGCTCCGTACCCAACTCCCACGAAAGCCCCTTTCTTAAAATAAGTTCGTCATTAATCTCTGAATTTTGGGAGTTAAATTGGATGAACTGTTCGTTAGGTTGAAGTCGGTAATTAAGTGAGCTTGGTTGAAAGCACGCTGACAACTCCACAAGACCGTCTGTACAAACGAAAACACCTAAATTACTGGGCTCTGCAATAAGCCGAGAGAAACTTGTAACTTCCTCACTATATCTGATTTGGGTTCGGAGTTTTTTAATTCTGTGTTGAAAACTAAAGTTACCGCTTTCACCAAAGAAACGACGGGTATAACCGGCGCTCATTTGTGTGCGAGGTGTAAATTGCCAATTTGCGTCCAGGCCCAAGTAGCCTTTGTTATCTTCATCTTCTTCTATGGCTTCATCTTGTGCTCGGTTCCAAGTGAGCGTGATGCGTTTGTTTTGAGATTCTCGCCACATAAAACCAGCACCAACAGTGTTGTATTCTCGAAATTTTGAGAAGGTCTCATTGTCTGACTCTACTTGGTTTGCTTCGTGACTAGCAACAACTATTAGGCCGAAATCGCTAATAATGCGATAAGATAAATCACCATTAATGCGTCTGTTAGTATAATCACCGTTTACACTGCGATCTGAAACGCTGAAGTCGCTTTGTATCTGAGCACTGAGGCGTTCAAAGTTGTCTCCAGTAAATGTGCTGGTCGCAATGCTAAACACGTCGCTATTTAGCTGATTAAGTGAATTTTCGCGTTTTTCACTTTCTGTAATCGAGTAATTAATTTTCGTTGTGTGACCAAAGTAATCACCTCTGGGAAGTGTGAAATCGGCACCAAATCGGTTGGATCGTGTTTTTGTGAGGTTATCTGCGTTTAGCAAAAAATCATCAACTAAATAGCCAACTGTAGCCCGAGATTGATAGTTTAATGCACCGCTTGCGGTAAATGTGAGTAAATTCTCAACGGCTGCAAAACTGCCACCATAGGCAAAGTTTGTGTAGTTACTGGTGACATCTGCTTCCTCTAAACTGCGACGAACGTGATTGTGTGTTGCTCTCCAAAAACCATTGAAGCGCTTCGATTTGTAGTTAAGTGATAATTGAGGACGTAATATTAAGTTAGTCGAATTTGTCGATTGACGTCGTTCTTCCGAATATACATCCTGATAAACAGCTTCATTATCGATACCAAGCGTCCAATCCAATTCATTGGCGAAAGAGTGCTGGCTCGAAAACATTATAAATAGGGGCGTACTAGCTAGTATGGCTGTCGCTAATGGCTTCCTTTTAAACTGCATCTGCTCACTCTTCCTTTTGTTGCTTTGCTTATGCTTTTGGAGCTGGCTCTTCTTCGCCTTCCCGATCACTACCGTAATAATGATAACCATAGTAGCCGGTTTGCTCAGAACTATTCAGTGACTTATTCACGACAAAGCCAATAGCCATGTCTGGGTTGAGTCGCTCAACTGCTTTTTCAATATCTGAGAGCTTTGAACGGCCTTCTTCAACTACGACAACTGCTTGACCAGCAAAGTTAGCTAGCACAGCAGATTCGTTGATACCTATAATAGGGGGGGTATCGATTATCACTACGCGATCAGCGTAACGTGTTGAGAATTCGGTGATTAGCTCATGCATTGCACCACTCGCTAACAATTCAGTTGATAAGTGATGCGAACGACCTGCTGGAATAACACGTAGTTTTTCGATGTTTGAACGAAACATTACTTCGCCAATATGTTTTACATCTCCCAACAAATACTCCATTAAACCTGAGCGTTCGCGCAAGCCTAATGTTCTCAGTGTATTTGGTTTTAATACATCGGCGTCAACTAATAACACACGCTTATCTTGCTCCGCTGCAATACTCAGCGCCAAATTTACCGCAGTGAAGGTTTTACCCTCACTAGGTCGTGCACTTGTTACCATGATGATATTAGGGTTAGTTAAAGTGCGAGACATGGCCCCAAAAGCATTTGCTAGAAGTTTACGTTTAATTTCACGGTATTCTTCGTTAATTTGACTACGAGTACTGTGTAGTGAAACAAATCCGCGGCTTTCTAAATCAACAATATCAATATCAAAGCGTTGCGAGGTAAATTGAGCTTCACCACTCTCTTCTTCGTCATCATTTACTAAAGCAGTTTCTACTTGCTTTTCAGAATTTGGTTCTTTATTTTTCTTACTTTCAGCCGATTGTATTTCTTCTACTTGCGGAGTATCGGAGATAGTCGCATTCGATTCAATCTCGTTACTTATTTCAGCACTCGGTTCTTCTGCTTCTTTCTTGAGACGTTCAGCTTCTTTTTGGCGAAGTAGGGCCTTTTCTATAGTATTACTCATAATATAAACTTACTCGCCAAATCAATGTTCATAATATCTATCACAACTAGCATTGCATAAAGCATTACGATAGCGCCTGAAGACAAAGAGAATATTAAGACGCGCATTTTATTACGCTTCTTAATGTTAACAATATCTAAGTGACCTACAACCCCCCAAATTGGAAAGCCGGTGATATCAGATAATTGTTGACCACGCACTAAGACAGGCTTGATCATGCTCATTAGAAAAGCGATAGCAACGCCGAACCCGAATCCAACAAATAAAATACCGGTGTAGAATAATATTCGTTTAGGACCGCTTGGTTCATCCGCAATTAATGGCGGACGAATAATTCTAAATTGTAAATCGTCCGCTGTATTGTCGGCTCTGCGCGATAAATCGTTTGACTCACGCCTTGACAGCAGTTCCTCAAACTTTTGCTTCATGATGTTATAATCACGGTTTAAGGCAGTTGCCTCTGCTTCTATCTGAGGCACTAAATCGATTTTAGATTGTAGATCAGCGATCTTTCTTTCTGTATCTTTTTTACGAACGTTGAGTGATGCAAGTTGACCTTCCAAACGAGTAATCTCAAGTCTTAACTGACGGTCGCTTTCTGTTAGCATTGACGGAGAACCATCGCCAGTATCTTGTGCCATATAAGCCTGAATTTCTTTCTCACGCTGCTCTTTCAAAGCGTCTAACAAATTCTGGGTTTCTATTACGTCAGGGTGCTTTTCAGTAAAACGCAGTTTTAATTCGTCTAAGCGTCCTTCCAAACCCAAGATACGGTCATCATAACGGGTCGTAAGCACTTGCTCGCCACCTCGAACACCAAAACCATCTGCAGCTTTTTGTGCTTGGCGAGTTTGACCACTCATTGCGTTAATTTGCTGTTGAGTTTCCTTCATGCTTAACTCGGTTGTTTCTAACTGGCTTTTCAGGTTCTGTAAATTGTTATAAAAAGAACCTTCACCAGGCAAAATTTCGTCGTATTGTCGTTTAAAGTCGACCCTACGTTGTTCAGCTTCTGCCAATCTTGCTTCATACTCGGCAATTTGTTCATCAAGGAACCGAGTAGTTGTATCGACGCCGCGTCTTGAATCGCCGAGTGAGCCTTCAACAAATAGGTCAAGCGTTTCTTGCACGACTGTTCTAGCCATTTCAGGACTTCGATTTGCATAGGAAATAGTATAAATATTATCCCTGCTAGTGCCTCGTAAAGTGATATCACTCGTTAAATCTGAGATTAAACGGTTATATTCTTCATCTGTTTTTGCTGTTATATCGAGGTCTGCCTCTCTAGCAATTGTTTCGATATTAGAACGACTTTTCAGCGTCTTCGCCATCATCTGAACTTCTTGCTCAGGATTAGTACCAAAAGCGAGCCCTGAAATAATTTGCTTCAGTACAGAACGCGTATCAACATAAACCTGCGCATCCGATTCATACACATCAGGGAGTGTTGCAACCCAAAAAAAACCGATAGGGCATATCAGCCATGAGCATATCATCACATATCGTTTCTTTATCCATATCCCTCGGATAAAGTCGAGTACCATCTGAATGGTTTGTTCTAAATCTTGCATGTATAAACTTCTCTAAATTTTAGACTAAAACCAAGCTTCTGGAATAATAATAATGTCGCCAGGCAGCATATCAATATTCTGCGTTATATCGCCATCCTTGATCAATGATTCGATATTAATCTCATATGTAGTTTGCTGACCGTCAATAACACGTACTAATTTAGCATTATTACCGCTGGCAAATTCCGTTAAGCCACCAACAGCAATCATGAGGTCGAGGAGGGTCATATTTTCAGTATAATTAATGGCGCTGGGGTTAGTGGCTTCACCAATTACGCGAACTTGCTCACTAAAAGGGCCTTGAAAGCGGCCAACGCTCACTGTGACTCTTGGATTATTAATATAAGTAGCGAGTTGTTCTTCAAGCTGTCGAGCGAGCATCGTTGGCGTTCTGCCAGAAACTTCGACGTCTTCAACTAAAGAGGTAGTGACTTTACCATCTGGACGAACAATAAAATTACCTGAGATTTCTGGATTTCGCCATACGAAGATGGTTAAACTGTCACCAGGGCCAATTAAATATTGGTAGTCATTCACATTGGTTGTTAATGATGCTCGAGTAGTAGCTTCTGGTAATTTGTTAACACTACATCCTGTTATAACAAACGTGGCAAAAAGTAGTGCTGTAATACCCAATTGACGCGCTTTTTTCATCCCTAAACTTCCTTCACTTATACTGGTTATATTCACAAAGTTTATCACAAATCATAAATCAGTCATTTACCCGAGCGCGAAACCTATTATAATGCTCGGCGAAATAATGTAAGTTTATCTTAAATAAATCAATTATCATACGTTTAAACGCGAGTTTGTGTAAAAGTGCATTGATATAGGGAAGTTATGGCCTCTTCTAACAAAAGACAAAATAAACGTTCGACCGCATTAGTGCTCACGGAAGCAGTCCTGGTGTCATATGTTAGCTATATCGCTAGCTTTGTTTTGGTAAGTCTTCAATTAACACCAAAACCCAACTCTGAAGCATTAGCAATTAATATATTTTTGCTGATGATTGTTATTTTAGTTTGCTCTCTATCCGTTGGATTATATGAAACGAAGCTTCGTGAAACATTCCGAGGCATAATTAGACGTATATTCGTTAGCTTAGTTTTAAGTTACTTCGTTGTTGAAATTATAACGAGTGCGATGTTTTCACAACTTAATTTACACGCCTACTTTTTGCCAACAGCGATATGTTTCAATATTGTAACTTTGGTATTTTTCCGTTACTTCACGAATAGATTGGGCCTAATGGGCTTAAGCAGTTCGCGCATATTAATTTTGGGTGCGGGCGTTAGAGCATCTATTATCGAAACCAGAATGCGCCGTGATGTAGACCGATTGGGCTTTGAGTTAGTCGGCTTTGTGCCTATTCCGGGTGATGATCGTCAAAACGGCGTGCAACGAGAAAAAATCATTCACGTGAAAGTAGATGAATCTTTTAGACAATTTTTAAGCGATAACGATATTGAAGAAGTGATTGTTGCCTGCGATCAAAGACGCGGCACATTACCTGTTTCAGTTTTATTTGATTGCCGCCTTCGTGGCATAGAAGTCACGGATTTGCTCGATTTCATGGAGCGTGAGCGCGGTCAAATCGTGGTTGATCTCATGTATCCTAGTTGGGTAATTTACTCGAACGGCTTCCATTCACAGAATTACTTAAGAGAGTCAGTGGATTATCTTCTTAACATCACCTTGGCCACTTTTGTGATGTTTTTTGCATGGCCATTTATGCTCATTACAGCAATCATCATTTATATCGATGATGGTTTCCGAACCGGCGCATCAGTGTTCTACAAACAAGAGCGCGTTGGAAAAGATGGTAAGTTATTCAAAATTTTGAAGTTCAGAAGTATGCGTCCTGATGCTGAAAAGGATGGAGCGAAATGGGCAACGAAAAACGATAATCGTGTTACCACTATTGGTAACTTCATCCGCAAATATCGTATTGATGAATTACCACAATTGCTGAACGTGATAAAAGGCGAAATGTCTTTTATTGGGCCAAGACCCGAACGTCCCGAGTTTGTGCAGCAGTTAGTGAAAGAAGTGCCGTATTTCAATCAGCGCCACAATGTAAAACCTGGTTTAGCGGGCTGGGCGCAGTTGAACTACCCTTATGGTGCTAGCGTGAAAGACTCGCTAGAAAAGCTAAAATTTGATTTATATTACGTTAAGCATCAGAGTTTGTTGTTAGACATATTAATACTGATCAGAACTGTCGAAGTTGTTCTATTTGGAAAAGGTCGATAATTGTTAACACGCGAATCTGTTAACTCGATTATCGAACAGGGGAAATAAACATGTCGTCTAACATTAAACGATTAAATGCAATGACTGTGGATGTAGAGGACTACTTTCACGTTTCTGCGTTTGAGTCGGTTATTTCGCCGTCTGATTGGTCAAACATCACACCTAGAGTGGGTGACAATACTCATCGTTTAATCGATTTATTCAACGAACACGGCATTAAGGGCACGTTCTTTACGCTAGGTTGGGTTGCAGAACATTGTCCGGATGTGGTTAAGCGCATCGTTGATGAAGGGCATGAATTAGCCAGTCATGGTTCAAACCACCGTCGTACAACAACGATGAGTCGAGATGAAGTGTTTGAAGATATTCGTGTAAGTAAAGACAAGCTAGAACAAGTTTCAGGCAAAGCATTACTTGGCTACAGAGCCCCAAGCTTTTCTATCAACAAAACCAATGAATGGGTGTTCGATATACTGCTGGAATTGGGTTTTAAATACAGTTCAAGTACCTACCCAATTGAACATGACCTATATGGCGTGCCCGATTGGCCCCGGTTCAAACATTTGCGCAAAGAAGGCATTATCGAAATTCCAGTGCCCACCATAGTCAGTAAGGGCAAGAACACTGGTATAGGTGGTGGTGGGTATTTTCGCTTGTATCCTTATTGGTTATCAAACCGACGTATAAAAAGATACATGGAAAGTACCACAGAACCGTATAACTTCTACTTTCATCCATGGGAAATTGACGCCAAACAACCACGAGTTGAAGGTGCGCCGTTTAAGTCAAAGCTGCGTCATTATGTTAATTTGCATGCGATGGAGAAGAAGTTAGTCAAACTTATTACCGACTACGAATGGTCAACGATGGCTGAAGTTTACGGTATAAAATAATCGCTGATTAACGGAATTACAGAATAACGGAATAACGGTATAGATGATCAGAATAGCAACACAAGACGATGCTCAAAACTGGAATGCGTTTGTTGAAAACCATGAGCTAGGTAGTTTTTGCCATTTGTTTGGTTGGCGTCGTGTTATTCAAGGCTCTAGTGGGCATAAACCACATTATCTACTTAGTTTGAACGAAGAAGGCCACGTCGATGGCCTTTTGCCATTATTTGAAGTAAAAAGCTTTTTATTCGGGCATCAACTTTGTTCTACGCCATTTTGTATGTACGGCGGCGCCATCGCAAACTCAATTGAAGTTAAAAATGCCCTTGAGCAAGAAGCGTGTCACTTAGCCCAAAAGCTAGGAGTAGATTACCTTGAGCTTCGATATCAATCTGAACAAGCTGAATTGCAAAGCCAGGGCTTTGAAGAAAAGTCGGTACATAGTTATTTTGAAACAGAATTAAAAGATAATGACGACGATATTTTGCTCGCCATTAAAAAGAAGCAACGAGCGGTTGTTCGACACTCCTTAAAGAACGAACTAACAACGGTCGTTGATCAAGATATTGACACTTTATATCAAATTTACTCAACCAGCGTTCGGAATTTAGGAACGCCAGTATTCTCCAAGAAACTGTTTAGTTTACTCCTTGATGAATTTAAAGATCAGGTCGATATTCTAACGGTTTCTCACGACAATCAAGCATTGTCTAGTGTCATGAGTTTTTACTACAAAAATACAGTAATGCCCTATTATGGCGGTGGTTTAGCCTCTGCTCGCGGTGCGAAAAGTAATGACCATATGTATTATCAGCTAATGTGTCATGCCGCCAAAAAAGGCTGCACTTTATTTGATTTCGGGCGCAGTAAAAACGATTCAGGCGCCTATAAATATAAGCGCACTTGGGGCATAGAGCCTAAGCCACTATACCATTACTATCATTTAGTGAAGGCGAGCGAGTTACCCAATTTAAGCCCGAACAACCCTAAATATCAGTTGCTAATTAATACCTGGCAAAAGTTACCTTTGAAAGTGTCACAAATTATTGGCCCTTTCCTTTCTAAATATGTAGCGTAAGGTGATAACATGGACGATATCGAAATGAAGCCTGCCTTATTATTTCTCGTTCATCGTATTCCATTTCCGCCGAACAAGGGCGATAAAATACGTTCTTACAATATGATGAAGGAACTCAGCAAAGACTTTGATATCCATTTGGGCTGCTTTATCGATGACCATGAAGATATAGGCTTTGAACCTGAATTATTACAGTTTTGCAAAAGCGTAAAGTGCATTCAACAGAATAAATTGCTGTGCAAGGTAAAAGGTTTGCAAGGCTTTTTAAGCAATAAAGCAATTACCTTGCCGTATTACTCAAGCGCAGAAATGCAAAAATGGACGAACGAAACTATCAGCCAAAACCAGATCCAACGGGTGTTAGTATTTTCAGCGGCAATGGCGCAATTTGTAGAGCAGCATTTAAGCCAGTTAAGGCATACCGTACTTGATTTCGTTGATGTTGACTCTGATAAATGGCGTCAATACGCCTCAGAAAAAAGCGGGATCAAAGCCTGGTTTTACAATCGCGAAGCACGACTTTTACAAGATTATGAAGTGCAGATGACCGAGACGTTTGATGCCAGTACATTCGTTTCGGATGATGAAGCAGGTATGTTCAAAACCATGCTTGCAGACAATCTAAAAGATAAAGTTTCTGGTGTTAGGAACGGCGTAGATACAAGCTACTTCGACCCTAAAAGTGATTTTAAGAAGGTTGAGAGTATCTCAGAGAATAGCATCGTTTTTACCGGGGCGATGGACTATTGGGCTAACGTGAATGCCGTTATTTGGTTTACAGATAATGTTTGGCCATTGGTACTCGCCGCAAAACCAGATGCACATTTTTATATTGTTGGCTCAAACCCCACATCGAAAGTTCAAGCTCTGAATGGCAAACAAAACATCACTGTAACTGGACGAGTAGAGGATGTGCGGCCTTATATCGAGCAAACGAAATTGTCGATTGCGCCACTACAAATCGCGCGTGGCACTCAGAATAAAGTTTTAGAAGCGTTATCGATGGCAAAACCCATCGTTTTATCGAGCATGGCGGCAGAAGGAATCAATAAGCCAAGCACCGCAGATTATCAAGTTCAGGACGACGCATCAGCAATGGCTAAACTAATCACTGACTTGCTTGAACAAGGTATCGTAGTTAGCCAACAAAATAGGGCTTTTGTTATTGAACACTTTTCTTGGGAAAGTGAAATGCATAAATTTACAGACTTGCTTAACGGAGTAACAGGTTGATGAGTGAAAATAGTAAAAATCGCAATATTATTATCCAATTCGCTTTGTTTGTTGGGGTTTGGTTCGTACTTTACTATTCTACTTTGATTAGTATGGTAGAAGTGTGGGGCTCGTCTGAAACCTACAAACATTGCTTTTTTATTGTGCCAGTCGTGCTTTATTTATTTTACGAGCGAAAAGAAGAGTTCGCCCATGTGAAACTACAACCCAACTACTGGGTGTTGCTAGCCTTATTCCTTGTCCAAATTATCAATATGTTCAGCGAACTGCTTGGTATCAATCTATTTACTCATGCGAGTGCTTATCTATCCTTAGTGCTTATTGTGTGGTTATGTTTTGGTAACGAATTTGTTTATCGCTTCGCTTTTCCTTTATTCTTCCTTGGCTTTACTATTCCTTTTGGTGACGAACTCGTTCCAGCTTTGCAGGACATCACCGCTTATTTGACGGTTGAAATGCTGCAATTGGTAGGGATACCAATATATCGTGAAGGATTGTATTTATACGTACCAAACGGCACCTTTTTGGTTGCTGAAGCTTGCGCTGGTATTCGCTTCCTGATTGCCTCCTTTGCCTTAGGCACCTTATTCGCTTACCTTAATTACAAAACACGCTGGAAAATTGTTGCTTTTGTTTGTGCATCACTCATTGTGCCGATCTTAGCTAACGGAATTCGCGCGTTTGGTATCGTGGTTATCGGTTACTTATCGGATATGGAGCATGCCACGGGTGCCGACCATTTGGTATATGGCTGGTTTTTCTTTGCCTTCGTTTTATTAATACTTTTTGGAATAGGTCAAATAGGACGCGAGAACACGCATTTTATTAAAAACGAAGAAGAAGCGACTGGCTCTGTTACGCTAATGTCGGTAAGAAACTTAGTCATGTCTCTTATCGTGTTTGCTGGACTTGGTTTGTATACGGCGGTTTTCGTGAATTCAACACCTCCTGCTCATACAAATAGCTTGTCGGACACTTACAATTCAAGTACCGCTTTCACTCCAAGAGAATTTGCTTGGCAACCTGATCTAACCAATCCTCACGAGGAATGGTCAGGCATTTATGCGTCTCGAAACGGTAAAACACCACTGTATATCGCCAAGTATTACTTCGATAATGATGAGCATGAGTTGGTGAGTGGCTTGAGCCGCTACTACAATATTGATGTGTATACTCGTAAAACAATCGATAGAGAGATGACATCGAAAGGCCAAGTTAACCTCATCGACCTAGTGGATGTTAGAGGTAACAGCATTTCTTTAGTTTATTGGTTCGAGGTAGATGGCAAACGAACAGCAAGCGCGATCCCAACTAAGATAAATCAAACCGTGAGTAAGCTGGCGGGTCAGCATGGTGCAGGAAGCTTTATTGCCGTTCAAGTTGATAACAGCTTACCTACGCGAGAAGCGAAAATAAACGCAATGGAAGCCGCGATTGAAGGCTTAGAGTATTAATGTATAGCATAAGAGTGAGTAAGGGATAAATGCCTTCTGAACCACTGCAGCCTGAAGGTGAATTGCTTGGCAATGCACCCAAAATCAAGTTGATGCATCTTGTCTACAGCTTCGATGTTGGTGGTTTAGAGCGTATTATTGCAAACTGTATTGCGAGTTTGCCCGATAATTTTGAGCATACTATTGTAACGCTCTCTAATTATTCACCGGAGTTCGTTGCTCAACTTGCAAAGCCTGTAAAGATGATCGCGCTGAACAAGCCAGAAGGCCAAAGCTGGGCTACGTTTAAGCAGTTTTATTCATTGCTCAAGCAAGAAAAGCCAGATATTTTGCACTCTTACAATTTGGCGAGTTTAGAATTTCAAACTATGGCAGCATTGGCGAGAGTACCGTTTCGCTTGCATGCGGAGCATGGCAGAGACGTTCATGATCCAGACGGCACTAATAAAAAATATCAGATTTTGCGTAAGTTAGTGGCGCCTTTTGTTCATAAGATAGTTTCAGTAAGTGATGACTTACATCAGTGGTTAATTAGCGTGGTTGGCTTGTCCAGTGAAAAGTGCCAGTTGATCTTAAATGGCGTCGACACAAATCAGTACAAGCCAGCAGTTGATAAAGAGCAAACGAATTCAAGCGAAAATAAGAAACTAATATTCGGACATGTCGGCAGGCTTCAAGCAATCAAGAATCAAAAAAACTTGATTGAGAGTTATATTCTAGCCTGCGAACAGAACGAGAAGTTTAAAGCTGAAAGTAAACTCGTGATTGTCGGCAAAGGTCCTTTAAAAGATGCACTAGAACAGCAGATAATCTCTGCTTCATATCAGGATAATATAGAGATGTGGGGCGAGCGTCATGATATGCCTGCAGTGTATAAGAGTGTAGACGTATTTGTTATGTCATCCGACGCCGAAGGTGTGCCAATGACAATGTTAGAAGCGATGGCGAGTGGCCTGCCGGTGGTAAGTACAAAAGTGGGCGGCATTCCTGAAGTAACTAGCAAAGAACAAGCTATTTTGGTGGAAGCGAAATCGGCAGAGGCCTTAAGTGAAGGTTTATTATTGATGTTCGATCGCTACCAAGCGGAAGGTGAATTTGGCCCTGTATTTTCAGATATGCAAAAAGCATCTCAACAATTAGTAGAAGAGAGATTTAGTCAGCGTACTATGATGAATCAATATTTAGCGCTTTATCAACAAGGATTAGCTCATGTGCGGCATTAGCGGCTTTATTTCGTTGTCAGGCATCGACAACATCGATGAATCCTTGCTAAAGACAATGAACCGAACTCAGGCTCACAGAGGGCCTGATGCTGAAGGTTATTATTTTGACCAGGGCATTGGATTAGCGCACCGTCGACTCTCTATTATCGATGTGTCGAGTGGGCAGCAACCCATGTTCAGCGATGACAAGAATATTGTGATCGTGTTTAACGGTGAAATATATAATTTTTTAGATATTAATGCCGTGCTTCAGCAAAAAGGCTACGTATTCAAAACGCATAGTGATACCGAAACTATTATTCATGCTTATCAAGAGTGGGGCACAGATTGTCTTCAACACTTTAATGGTATGTTTGCTTTCGTATTGTACGATAAAGCCAAGCAGTCTGTGTTTATTGCGCGTGATCGCATAGGTGAAAAACCGTTCTTCTACACTGTGGTTAATAATAATTTTCTATTCTCATCCGAATTAAAAGTACTGCAAGCCCACCCTGAGTTTGATCAAACGCTCTCACCACAGGCCGTTGAAGATTATTTAACTTTTGGCTACGTGCCTGAAACTCGCTCCATCTTTAAACATGTTAGTAAGCTTCAGCCAGCGCACTTCATGCAGTTTCAAATAGCTGAAACAACAAGTGCCACAGGGTTAAGTCAGCATAAATACTGGGATATTGCGGATACTAGCAGTAGTAAAACAGGCAATGCTGAAACCCTTTACACCGACTTTAAACAAAAAGTTAGCCAGCGCATGATGTCAGAGGTGCCTTTAGGTGCATTTCTATCTGGTGGCGTTGATTCTAGTGGGGTGGTTGCGGCTATGGCGCAGCTTAACCCCGATAAAAAAGTGACCAGCTGTTCTATTGGTTTTGATGTGCCGGAGTTCAATGAATCAGAGTTCGCCCAAGCTGTTGCCGACAAATACAACACCGATCACCACCTTGATATTGTGAGTCATGATGATTTCGGTCTAATCGACCAGCTAATCGACATGTATGATGAACCCTTTGCCGACAGCTCCGCACTGCCAACATTTAAAGTATGCGAAGTTGCGCGTAAGTACGTGACCGTTTGCTTATCGGGTGATGCCGGGGATGAATTGTTTGCGGGTTATAGGCGCTATAAATTACACAAAAACGAAGAAAAAGTGCGTTCGAAAATACCCAGTATCATCCGTGAGCTCATTTTTAAACCGTTATCGATTATTTATCCCAAAGCAGATTGGGCTCCGCGCTTTTTAAGAGCGAAAACCACTTTTCAATCATTAGCGATGAGCAGCTGGAAAGGGTATTTGAATAGCGTAAGTAAAATTCGAGAAGACGAGCGCAAAAAACTCTATTCACGTGATTTTCAGCAAAAGCTAGAGGGTTACAATTCAGAGCAAGTCTTTGTTGATGCGCTGCAAACAAAGTCGTTTAACTGCCCTGTAAAAGAAGCGCAGTACCTGGATTTTAAAACCTGGATGCCCAGTGATATCTTGGTAAAAGTAGACCGTGCTAGTATGGCCAATAGTTTGGAAGTGCGTGTGCCTATGCTCGATCATGAGTTTATTGATAGTTATTTTAGTTTGCAGACCGAGCAAAATGTTGAAGGTTCGAACGGTAAAGCGTTATTCAAGAAGGCATTAGAGCCGCACTTGCCACATGATAATTTGTATCGTGAGAAAATGGGTTTTAGTATTCCTTTGGCAGAGTGGTTGCGTGGGCCTTTAAAAGATAAGTTGCTTAACGCAATAAACGAACCCAAATTACTCGCCCTAGATATATTTGATAGCAAGCAACTAAATACCATGTTTCAAGCTCATATAAAAAATAAACGCGACTTTAGTGCTGAGTTATGGACCGTTTTTATGTTTTCCCAGTTTGTGCAGAAAAATAAGGTTCATTGGTAAGCGGTTTTTACTAATGGCTTATCACTATCGGCTTATTGTTAAGAGCACTGTATTAAGAAAGTAATATTAAGAGCTTGTTGCTCAAGGCTCTGGTTTAAATCATTTCGTTAGCGTTAATGTGAATTTATTAGAAGATTCAAGTAAGGATTAAATGTGAAAGTATTGCATGTGTTAGACCACTCCATTCCGCTGCATAGTGGTTACACATTTAGAACTAAGGCTATATTAGAGCAGCAACATGGCTTTGGTATTGAAACTGTGCACTTAACCAGCGCCAAACAAGGTACTTTTAGCAGTAACCCTGAAACTGTGGATGAGCTCGTTTTTTATCGAAGCAAAGTACCTACGGGCTCTGCTAGCCAACTGCCCTTACTTAATCAATGGTCTATTATTTCAAGTTTGAAAAAGTCTTTAGTTGACGTTATTGAACGTGAAAAGCCCGATATTATTCACGCGCATTCTCCAGCGCTGAACGGTGTGGCGGCGAATTGGGCGGCGAAAAAGTTCGGCATTCCTTTCGTGTACGAAATCAGAGCATTTTGGGAAGATGCCGCAGTTGATCATGGCACCTGTAAAGAAGGTGATTTACGTTACAAGTTAACTCGCGCTATGGAAAGCAACGTCGTTAAGAATGCAAACGCGGTTACTGTTATATGCCAGGGCTTAAAAGACGATTTGATAAGCCGAGGCGTGGCAGATAGTAAAATAACTCTTATTCCGAATGCTGTTGAACTAGATAAATTCATTCACAGAACGCCAGATGAAGCGGCCAAACAAGCACTGCGTGATAAGTTAAGCATGGGTGATGCATACGTTTTGGGCTTCATCGGTTCATTTTACGCTTATGAGGGCCTAGATATTCTGGTCAGAGCCATGCAAAATTTAGCAAAAGCGGAGAAACCGTATAGTTTGTTATTAGTCGGTGGCGGACCAGAAGACGCGAAGTTAAAGGCACTCGCGAGAGAACTCAAGGTTGAAGATAAAATTATCTTTACTGGCAGAGTACCTCACGCCGAAGTAGCCAACTACTATGACCTAGTCGACTTGTTGGTATTCCCTCGCAAATCCATGCGTCTTACTGAATTAGTGACACCATTAAAGCCTTTAGAAGCAATGGCTCAACAGAAGCTTGTATTAGCCTCGGATGTGGGCGGTCACAAAGAATTGATTGAAGACGGACAAAACGGGTATTTGTTTACCGCGGACGATGAAAAAGAGCTCGCCGCTAAAATTATCGATATTTCGAGTAAAACGCACGAAGCAGTTCTAGATGAAGGTTTGCGTTTTGTGAAAGAGGTGAGGAATTGGAAGGTGTCGGTGAGTAATTATTTACCGGTTTATGAAGGATTATTGAAAAAGTAACGATGAATATTATAACGATATCCACACTTTACCCTAACCCTGTTGATCACAAGCATGGCATTTTCGTGCGTACTCGCTTGATGCACTTGGTAAAACATCACCCCGATATCAAACCCGTTGTTATTGCCCCGGTTCCTTGGTTTTTCTTTTCTTCATCGTTGTTGGGAAAGTTCGCAAGTTTCTCTGAAATCCCAGCGAAGCGAATTGATAACGGAATTGAAGTATTGCACCCGCGATACCTAGTGATCCCCAAGCTAGGCATGTTTTTAGCACCTTTCACGCTAGCTTGGGCTTTAAAACGTAGTCTAAAAAAGCTGATATTAAGAAAGGCAAGTGAAAACGAATCGTTCAAACTAATTGATGGTCACTACTTTTTCCCAGACGGCGTTGCGATTGCAAAGGCCGCTAAAACTGTCGGTTTACCATTTTGCTGTACTGCTAGAGGCACAGACATTAACCTTATTCCAGAAAATCCATTGGCGAAGAAGATGGTTTTAAAGGTGTTTGAAGAATCCGTATATAACTTTGCAGTTTGCCAAGCCCTGAAAGATGAAATGGTCGCTTTAGGGGCTGCACCAGAGAAAACCTCAGTTTTGCGCAATGGGGTCGATTTAGAGCTATTTACGTGGTCAGATAATGACGAACAAAAAGCCTTGAAAGCGGAGTTAGGAATTAAAGGCGATCTAGTGGTTTCAGTTGGCGGTTTAGTCGAGCGCAAAGGGCATCATTTGACTATGGAAGCTATTGCTAACTTACCAGATACTACACTAGTGATTGTAGGCGATGGGCCTGAGATGCAGGCGTTAGAAGCGCTCGCCAAAAAACTAAATATACAAGATCGTGTAAGGTTGACAGGGGCATTGCGTCAACCAGAAGTGAACGAGTGGTTTAAAGCCGCGGACTGCAGCGTATTAGCTTCCAGTCGAGAAGGTTGGGCAAATGTCTTACTAGAAAGCATGGCGAGTGGTTGTCCCGTTGTGGCGACTGATGTTTGGGGAACGCCTGAGGTTGTGCAGAGTGATCAGGTAGGGCGTTTGTGTGAGCGCAGTGTTGATTCGATTCGAGAACAAATTTTGATTTTGTTTGCTCAAGAAACACAACGAACAGCTGTTAGAGAGTATGCAGAGTCTTTTGATTGGAAAGAGACTTCAGATAGGCAATGTGATTTTTTTGCATCTTTCAAAAAGGAAAAATGATGAATGTATTCAAACTTTTCGTTTTTTTAGTTTTATCTCAGTCATTAGTAAGTTTTACTGCTAAAGGTCAAATTGGTCCTGTAGTTGGTGAAATCATTGTCGATGGTTATTCATTTTTTGACATAGCTGAAGCAAGCAAGAAAGTTAAGGCTGGTAGTACGATTTTTTTCGGCCCTGGTACTTACACAGAAGGGATGAAAATAAATCACGATAACGTTACTCTCGTTGGTAATAAAACACACTTCAAAGGTGCTGTGGTTGAGGGGAAGGGTACTTTCGTTATCACATCTAATAATGTTGTGCTTGAGTCAATAGAATGCAGTGGCGTTAAAGTTCAAAGTAAGAATGGCGCATGCGTTAGACATGAAGGTGGTAAATTAACTCTTTCAAATGTCCACTTCCATCATTCAGAACAGGGTCTGCTTCAAGGCGGCAGTGTTGGCGGTGCAATTTACGTAAAGTTTAGTTTGTTTGAACATTTAGGTAAGAATGGACAAGCTCATGGTTTATATACTAGCGGTGAGCTCCTAGATATCAAGCATAGTACGTTTAAGAATACCAAAGACCAAGGTCATGCGATTAAAAGTCGCTCAAAAGTGACAAGACTAGACAATGTTGTGATTGACTCTGGTACAGGTGATGACAGCCGTTCAATTGACATTCCCAACGGCGGTGAGCTCTACATTAAAAACTCAGTGATTTATCAAGGCGTTAATACTGTTAATGGGCAAATAATCGGCTACGCCTTAGAGTCTTTAGGGCGTCAGCGTAATCATATTGTAGAAGTAGCTAACACTATTTTTATTGGTGAGCGAGCAAACGGCAATACTTTATTACTTGAACGCAAAAACATCCCTGACTTTAAGGTGAAAATTTACGACAATGTTTTTGTTGGACGATTTACAGAAAGTGTTCTAGCGAGTGATTCGAGTAACCTTTATTTTACAAACAGATTGGAAGCTGGTTTGCACGAAAGTGACTTGCCAAAAAATAGCGAAATCAGAGCATTACGCTTAAGAGTGTTTCAATGATTAAAAAGGTTTTTGCTCTAGTTATTCTATTAGTAGTGGCATGGGTTATTGTCATTAGGGTAGGGCATGCCGAGTTGTATATTTTTAAACAAAATATTCAGAAATACACAGCGATGAACATTCACAAAAACACGGGACTAAAGCGTCGAATGTTAGTGACTATGAAGTCGTTCGCGGGCTATTTACCTGAATATCCAAGAGTATCAAATGAGCAAATTACTGAGGTATTCGAAACTCACTATAACACTGCTCACATAAGTGTAGGTGACCTTCGCTTAGTGTCTAACACCAAAGAGCTTCGAGAAGCAATTGAATCGGCTATTCCCGGTGATGTTATTGTTTTGGCTGACGGCGAATATATAATAACAGGGGCGCCATTGAGGTTAGGGCGTCCTAATTATTCGTTTAAAAGCCTGCTACCAATAATTTTGAGTAGTGAAAATTATAAAAAAGCAGTTATAAAAGTAAGTCGCGCAGTTGGGATGCAAATTACTCATAAAAACTGGATTGTCAGTAATTTGGTGTTCGAAGGAACTTGTGATGCTGACAGTAGCTGCGAACATGCTCTGCACATTTTTGGAGACGCTGATGATTTACAAATTATTGGTAATGATTTTGTTAATTTTAATGCAGCCATTAAAGCGAATGGTTCCGCTTTTTCAATTGACAGTTCTACTCGCCACTTCCCTGACCAAGTTTTAGTCGATAATAACCGCTTTTATAACCACTGGACTCGAGAAACTAAAGCACCAGTAACTCCAATTGACGTTGTTGGTGGTAGTAATTGGACAATTAGTAATAATTTTATTGCAGACTTCTCAAGATTGTATAGAAATAAGCCAAGTTATACATACGGTGCATTCTTGAAAGGGGATAGTAAAAATGGTGTATTTAAGTCAAATTTTGTGGCTTGCAATTGGCGGGTTCCATACTATTCTGCTTTAGACCAAAGAGTTGGTTTGTCATTTGGTGGAGGTGGTACAGGTCATGAATTTTGTGCAACAGGAAATTGCGAACAAGAGCACAGAGGTGGTGAAATGAGCGATAATGTAATAGTTAATTGCTCTCAAAGTGCTTCTGTTTATATAAATAACAGTCATGATATTAATGTTTTAAGTAACTCAATGATAGGTAGTTCGGGTATAGAGTTGCGAAGAAGTAAGAATATTAAAGTTATGGAAAATCTCATGAATGGAAAAATACGCCCGCGGGATGAGATAAGCTCCTTTGCAGAGCAGTCTAATCAATATTTTCATGATCAAATCAATTATTTGAGGCCCTAATTAATGATCGATAATGCTATTTTTCTAATTGTTATGATTTTAGTGCCTTGGCTATGTTTTAAGGGAGCCAAGATTGATGATGCTGAGCGTGAAGAGAAGAAGTTGAACAATAACAAGAAGAAATTTAAATAAATGCGTGATTTAGTCCTTCTTGGTTTATTCCCTTTCCTTATTTATTTCGCTATTCGTAAGCCATTTATTGGCTTGAGCCTTTGGCTTTGGACCTCACTTGTTCCAATGCAAACGTGGGCCTATGGAATGGCTACTAGTATTCGTTGGAATTTGGTGTTTGCACTTTGTACTATTATTGGCTACATCTTTATGAAGAATAAGCCAAAAGTTAAGGTAAACGGTATTGTTGTTGGCGTCATGTTGCTGCTTATTCTAGCTACCTTATCTAGTATGTTTCATCAAGGATACGACATATTAGTTTGGGCTAGTTGGGAGCGTTTCTTTAAAGCAACGATTTTTTTTATTTTTGTCTTTCTCATTGTGGACAAAAAGTTGCACATAGAAGCGCTAATGTGGGCATGTGTTCTATCCGTAACTGCCACAGCCGCCAAACAAGGGTTTAAAGTGTTTTTTAGCGGTGGTGGACATGTAGTATACGGAATGTCATCTACGTTCAGTGATAATAACCTTTCAGCCTTTGCTACTCTTATTTGTATTCCGTTGACCTTATTTTTGGTATTGAATTACAAAGATAATTTTAAATTGAAATGGGGCTTACTCGGCGCTGTAGGAGTCAGTGTTATTTTTATACTTGGCAGTGACTCAAGAGGAGGCCTGCTTGGACTGATTGTATTGGCTGCGTATTACTTTGTAAAAAGTAAAAGAAAGCTTCCATTGGCTTTTGGCTTCTTTATTGTTGGGGCTGTAGGCTTAAGCTTAATGGATGCATCTTGGTTTGAGAGAATGGACTCTATCGCTGAAGCTGGAGAAGATGACTCTTTTATGGGGCGAGTGATAGCTTGGAAGTTCTCTATATTAATGGCTATGAAGAGCCCATTATTTGGTGGAGGATTTGATTCAATTGCATATCTACCTACTTGGTCTGGCTTAATGTCAAATTGGCATATTGTTAGTTTTATAGAAACGCCATACCCAAGTAAAGGGCATGTTGCTCATAGTATATATTTCCAAGTATTAGGCGACTTAGGCTTTGCAGGTTTCATGTTGTTCTTTGGTCTTGTTTGGGCGATCTTTAGAGTTTTCCTTAAAAATGAAAAAGACATGAACAACGATTTGTGGCTCAGAGAGATGTGCATGATCATGAAACTCTCAATAGTTGTTTTCTTGGTTGCTGGAGCCGCTCTCAGCGTTGCGTACAATGAGGTTATATTTTTTATTTTGGGTGTAGCTGCGTCACTTTATCGATTGCGTGCTAAGTAAGCGTTGTGGCTTTGATGATAAAGACCAATTGATACAGTAAATAGCAAATAACAGAGCAAAGTGAAGACTAATAAAAATAAACATGACTTCTTTTTCGCTCAGCAGCTCTTCTCGTGATGGGCTCAACAGAAATTGTAATGCTGAAAACACGATGCCATATTTGAATATAGCCTCTTGTAAACCGAGCTGAATCAATACGTAGCCGAGGGAGCCGGATGCAATAGTAATCAAAGCCAATAAGGACATAATTACTTTATTTGTAGGTTTGTGCTGTGGAAGCCATTGAAAGCTTAAACCGATTAGTAAGAACAGATACCCGACAAAACCCACAAGGCATATTGAATAACCGTTATTATGTAGCAGCTCAGTTATATTATCGGTACTTGCTTGAATTACTACGATATAAAAGAAAAGTGGTAAAATGATGATGACAAAAACCAAATTAAATGCCCATCTCGCCGATCTAATTGATATAGAATTTGTAGGAAGCAGCCGGCTTGCTGTTATGAAAAATACTGCAGAAACGGGTGTAAAAAAGCCTAAGAAGCGATAAGCGAGTTCAATATAGTGTGGAGTGCTCTTCCATACAGGGTAGCCTAATATGTCGTGTAAGCTCTCGCTAGGAAAAGTGATGTAAAGCAAATTATATAAAATTACACCATGTAAAAATGGTGCACTTGTTAAACTTAACAAGTTGAGCTTCTTTTTGGAATTTAAGTAAGCTAAGCACTTTGCTGGAAACCCAACTGTAAAAAAGATGACTACTGTTATTAGCGCTGCACTAATCGAGTAATGGTATTGGTTAAATAACTCTTTAACGTTGTAAGGCGTCTTTTCAAAACCTTCGACAAATATAAGCAGCAAATAAACAAGCAATAAAGCGACTGATAGCTTTACGTGATGCCTCTGCTTTATCCATTCAAAATATGATTTCTTATCGTTATTGGAAGCTCTGTTTTGATGTTTTCTATATAATTTAAAACCAATAAAAAATCCGAAAAGATTTAGTACAACATCTGTGAGAGTAGCTACTTTACTTGCCAAAACTAGTTGGATTAACTCGAGACTGACAATATATCCAATGCCCATGATAATTAGGAAAAAAAACTGGCGTTGGCTGAATTGGTGTTTATTACTAACAGCAAGTAGCAACACACCAAGGGGGAGCGTAAGTATGACTTTCCGCAGTAATTGTGTAATAGCGCCATAGCTTGTTTCTTGCCAATAAGTTGCCAAGGGTATGGAAAAAAACTCCTGCCATTTGATTGAAAGTTCTAGTTTCGTTTGAATTAAATCGGAGGGATATACGGCAAAGAATAGTAACATTACACACCATACGATTAAGCATGATTCAATGCTAAACAAGGTTATTGGGCCATGCTTAGGTTTATTTGATGTATTGGGCCCGAGACTAGTTTCCAGTTTTGTATACAGCTGAATTGTTAGGAATACACCTATAAATGCAGCAAAAATATCAGTAATATCGGTAAAACGGCTCATCACGAAAAGTTGTAAAAACTCCACGCATACTGCAACAAACAAACATCTAGAGAGTATAGATGCATGCTTGTATTTGTTGCTTTTTAACATACAAAAGCTAATCAATGCCCAAATGGCAATATCAGTGATAACAGCAAAGAAATAAGCCGAGATATTCGCTGTATCTGGATAAAACGGTATGAAATTAATTTTACCTGTAGCCCATTTGCTATAAATTTCGGCTGGGCTTATTGATAAATCGAGAGGCATTAAGTTGTATAAAGTAAAGATAACAATTAAGCCAATCGCATAGCTAAGCCACTTTTCTTGCACTCTTTCACTGTAAAGTTTGTGAATTAAATTTTCGATTTGTTTATGTGAATAATAAAACAGAACAAAGCCGCTTATCGTTCCTAAAAGCTGTGCAAAAACGTCTTTGTATGAAGATACTCTCGCAGGTATGAATACTTGTATAAACTCTATTATGATGGATAAGAAGATAAGGCTTAGCAAAATGAAGAACAGTTTAAAAGCTATGTGCAAAAGGTTTTTACTTCTTGGAAGAATTAACAATAACGCGTAGCTAAGAGGTATAAATAAAAGGTAATTGGTGAACCAATCGGCGCGACTTGCAATTTCAAAGTCGAATATTGGTATGCTTAAAAAAGTTTGGATTGCGGTTGAAAAGTTATAGTTATTGAAACTTAAGGGAACTAAACTGCCATACACTACAAAAATGGTATAGAGTCCACAAAACCATATTGTTATACGTCGAGTTGAGCTTTGCAATTAGTTCACCGTTTTCCTTGCTACTATTATGCTACGTTGCGTGGGCAATCTACGACTGTTATTTCAACATTTTTAAAGAAATTTAATTGGTTATAAATAGAAGCCTAAACTCCTCATCTCGTAGTAAGTTAGATGAGATGCCAGTATTCAAACTATTTTACCAAAATGAATCGCCACCATTAATCTAGACACTTCCTAGTTGTTGCTGGTATTGATTCTCGAAGTTTACTGGTGACAGCAAATTATTGGAACCATGTTTTCGTTTTACATTATAAAACATTTCAATATAGTTAAAGATATCTGCTCTTGCTTGTTCTCGCGTTGAGTAGATACGCTTCTTTATTCGTTCCCGTTTTAGCAGTTGGAAGAAGCTCTCTGCAACGGCATTATCATGGCAATTACCTCGTCGACTCATACTGCCTTCTAACCCATGCTCCGCAAGAAATGATTGCCATTCATAGCTCGTATATTGGCTACCTTGATCCGAATGCACCATGACTTTAGTCGTCGGTTTTCTTCGCCAAACTGCCATTAATAATGCGTTTAATACAATCTGTTTTGTCATCATCGATTGCATTGACCAACCAATGATTTTTCGTGAGAACAAGTCTAAAACGACTGCTAAGTAAAGCCAGCCTTCGTGGGTCTTGATATAGGTGATATCTGTTACCCACGCCGTATTAGGTGCATCAGGGTTGAATTCACGTTGCAAGCGATGAGGAACAACAACATGTTGATTACCACCTCGATGCCTAGGTTTACGATAACCGACTTGTGCTTTTATGCCTTCTTGCTTCATTAACTTGTGAACACGGTTAATGCCGCACTTTTCACCCACATCATGCAGGTCAGAGTGGAGCT
This sequence comes from Glaciecola sp. MF2-115, assembly GCF_047250385.1. Lineage (NCBI taxonomy): Bacteria > Pseudomonadati > Pseudomonadota > Gammaproteobacteria > Alteromonadales > Alteromonadaceae > Glaciecola > Glaciecola sp. MF2-115. Next base: position 35,338 of record NZ_JBLBVM010000049.1, on the reverse strand, counting down.
TGCGATAGCCATAAACACTGCCTGATTCAAGCCAAAATTGCTTGATTAAACCAGTGAGTTTAGTGTCCCTGTGAGCACGCTGTGAATTCGGCGTTTGTAGCCAAGCATAATATCCGCTTGGTTGAACATCGAAAATCTTACATAATCGCCTTACGGAGATTAAGTGCTTGTTATCCTTAATAAAGGTATACCTCAGTCGGATTGGCTTGCGAAGTATACCGCCGCTTTTTTTAAGATGTCCCTTTCTTCAGTGACCCGCTTTAATTCCTTTTCAAGCGCTTTTATCCTGTTGGCCTCATCAGTATTTGCTTGATATTCAGCAGCTTTGGGCCCGTACTTCCTCATCCAATTGTAAATACTGTGGCTTGTTACACCCAATCGTTCAGCAACATCTGCAACCGAATGACCGCGCTCTGTCACTTGCTTAACTGCTTCTATTTTAAATTCTTCAGGATAGCGTTGTCCGCTCATATACTTTCACCTTATTTTTAGTTAGTTTATCTAACTAAGAGGTGTCTAGTAAACTAGTGGCGATTCAAAATAACGAAATTACATAATCACACACTGTTCGGTTTAAGTTGCTTTAAAAGGTAAGTAAAAATTAAATCAGAGGGTATGGCACCATTTGACGGAAGGCAACTTTCAACAAAGCTCTCTCTTATGTCCTTTTTGCTATCTTTGTTTTCTAATACTTCTGATTCAATAAATCGCCTTATATCTTCACAGCTTCTTCCATGCGAGCAAGCATTAAATGCATCTGTACCTAGAGGGCTAAACCGTTCTTCGATTGAGTCATCTGCGATCATGAATAGGGCGGGTTTATTTACATATAAGTACTCTGCGAGAAAAGAGCCTGAATCATGAATTATTGCATCAGATGTTAAAAATAGATCTATATAGTCAGCTAAGTCAAGTTGAGTGTTAACACTAGTATCCCAGAAATTAAAAAACTCATTTGTACGTTCTAGCCCCCACTCTTCGTGAGCATAAAGTTTATCTTTAAGTAGAGGGTGTGGTTTAAATGAAAACTGTAAAACATCGGAATAATCAGTTGATAGTGACTTCATATAATCTGCAGTATCAAGGAATGTCGAGTATTTTAGAGGACTGTCTATTTCAATTGTGTGATGAGGAGCCCAAATAATTTTTCTCTTACGAACTATCTGAGGTTTCCATACATTCTTTGCTGTATAAGAAGTGTCGATTAACTTATCGATACCCGCATAACCTGTAATTTCAACATTTCTCCCTTTGTTGTTAGCGTATTCAGTTGATATGTTCTTATCTAGCTGATTTATCGTAAATATCTTCCACATTGTGTTGTGTGAAAGTTGATTATATTGTGCATAATAATTCATGTATTTAGTTACTTGGTGCCCGTAAGGTACGTACGCCGTTAATACATTTACAAATGACTTCGCCAAAAATTGCGTTTCAGTTAAATCATGAGGGTTCGTAAAAAACACTAAGTCAGGCTTCATTTCAGCTTTGATATTCAACAAACGTCCATTTACTATAGAGCTTTTTACGTTATATCCTCTTTTTTCAAACCAGTCAAAAGCCTTCTTCATGTCTCGCCGTTTTACTTCTTCTCCTTGCATCACGTAAGGACAAATTAAAACAATTGGTTTGAATTCTTTTGAGGCTTCCATCAACCAATACAATCTGTCAAGTTTCCAAACTGACTCATGAATCACCATAAACACTACTTTGACAGGTGTTTCCTGACGCTTTACTTTTTTCAAAGCTCGTTCGTGTAAAAAAGGAGCTAGTTTAGGATAAGTCACATATTGAAAGCCGTGGACTTTTTGCCTTAGTTTTTTTCCAAATTTGCGCGCAAAAGGTATCCTCTTTACTAGCTCTCTAAGATTAACTTTATACATATGTAATGCTCAATTTATTTTCTATCACTTATTAAGAATATGCGATACTTTAGTTTTTATAGTACTAATATTGTTGTTAATAAATTCACTTGTAAACAAAAAGTACTCGCTTCGTTTTGCTAGTATTTTGATTGAAAAGAAAACAGTTGATAAATAGACTATGCAACCACAAAACGAAGAGACTAACAAACTTATTACTTTACCCTGATCAAGCATGTGTAGTTTTAAAAAGTATATACAAGATGCAAAAGGTAACGATAGTGTAAGAACTGCGACGAACAAAACGAATATAGGTTTTACACTAAATTTATATCGAACTTTTAACATGGCTATTAGGGTGAAAGCAAAACATACTCCAATAAGTACCCTTCCCCAAGCGAGAAACTCGAGACTATCTATAAATGAAGGAGTTAGAATAGCTAGCATTGCTGCAATTGAAGCTATATCCATTATCGTTAGAACTTTCAAATCGTTTGATAAAAACATTATTGTGCGGCAGCAATTGTATATGGGGAAAACTATCATTAATATCGAAACGGTTTTAAAAATGGGGATCGCTTTTATCCACTGCTCACCCATAACTACTTCTACAAATAAGTCTCCGACAATAAATATACCAACAATGGAAGGAATGATAAAAAACATCGCGATATATAAGTATTTAATTATAGCTTTGTAAGCGTCGTTCAAGCCTGTTTTAATTGATGATACGCCAGCTAAAAGTGGTGCCGACGCTGGGGTTATAATATCGCTTAAGGGTAATAAGGCGAATTCTTTTGAAGTATCGTATAAACCTAATCCTTCGACTCCAAACTTACTATTTACTATAAAACTCTCTATTTTAGATCTTATAAAACCTGTGAGAGTACCAATTAACAGCCATTTTGTTTCAGCAAAAATTTCCTTAAACTTTGAAAATCTTAATCTAGGTCTGTAGCTAATAAATAAGTAACTAAAAATACAAACGACTATTATGCTTGTGAGGTTGCCTATGACGAGAGCCCAGTAGGACTTATGTATGACAGCAATATATATAGTAACTGGTGTAGAAACCAACTTTGCACCAATAGCAATCTTTGTTACTTTAGAATAGTCTAATTGTTTTATTAAAAGTGTTCCTCCAATATTGTTTAGAGCGGCGATACTCGGAATAAAAGCGATAACTCTCAATATATCGGTAAGCTTTTCATCACCTAGGATAGTTGATATTACAGGTGCTGTGAGCAGCAAACATATTGTAATAATAAAATTTATAACTAACTGTAATGACCAAGCATTATTAACCATTTCGTCAGTGATATCAGGAGTTTTAATAATGTACTGGCGGATGCCTAATTCACAAAAAGACATAAACAGAAGCATCACCATGGTCGCTAGCGCTACAATTCCAAAATCTGCTGGTTGCAAGACTCTAAGCAAAATTAATGTGCTGATCAGTCCAATTGAGCGGTTAAACCAAGAAATGGCAAGAGACCAAATTGATCCTTTTAATACTTTTTGACTAATACTCATTTTTTGGATTTTCTAAAACATTACAATTCAATGCAAAAAAACTGCAAAGACTATCAGCAATTATTCGAATTGCGTTTGAATCTGTATTTATCGCAGTAAGTCTAGAATGGTCATCTATCCAATTCCCGAGCGAGACAAAGGAGTATGCGCAATCAAGTCGTCTAAACTTCAGTGACTTCTTAATTGCACGTAAATTTCTTTCATTGATAGTAAATTTGTTGGAAATAAAAAAAACGCACATTTACTGGTTCACTTGTTGTAGATATGTTTAATATTTTACGGTCACATTGATGCTTCCGAGCCTAATTTAAAATAATCAATATTCCGTAACAACTATCAAAGTAGAAATCTTTGAATAGAGCATGCTATTACAGTATTACTGCTATCAATAGTCAATAGAGAACTCTTTACCGAGAATAAATACAGAGCGCATATTCGATGGCGAGTAGTGCAAAGCAACTATATTCTTATGCCCAATAGTTTTGGATTTTGAGCCTGAGTTCATTTGAATAAAATGTTTATCAAGCTCTTCTAGGGATTCATCAAAACAAATATTCTCTCGGCGCTTGTGTTTTAAGTCTTGAAGTGAATCGAGAACATCACGAATATTAGCAGCAAACTGTTCTCTTGAGCATTGCTTTATTCTATTCAACATATCACTTTTATTTAGTTCTAGCTCAATATCGTTTGTACTCAGCGCGATAACTCGCCTAATTAATATTTCTTCTGATTCGGTGTCAGCAAGGCTGTGCTCTAAAAACGCGGGTAGTCCTACTGGCGTTTTCAGAGATAACACGGGTAAGTGTGCTAAAGAAATAGCATCGATCATCGAAGTCCATGAGTTAAAGGGAAACGAGTCTAAAAACAAATCACTACTTTTCAACAAAGATTGAACTTCAGAAAAAGGTCTAGAACCAAGAAGTATGACTCGATGAGGGTATTGCTTAAGTAAATCCTTCCAAATAGGATTTCGTTTATGCGGTCCAATCCCTAAAAAATATGTGTTTTCAGTTTTTTCTAAAATCTTAGCGATTGTGCTTGGAAAGTTATATTTCTCAATTGGAGTAAACTTTGCATCGCTAGCCATAGCGCAAATAACAAATCCTTTAGATGGTATTTTGAATTTTTTCCTAACTTTTGCAGCATCATGTTTTATTTCTGGGACCTCAGGTGCAATTAAATTTATAACCTTACTAAACTCAATACCCCGTTTTACTTTGCTAATTTGATTTTGCCCACGTTCAATATCAATTACAAAGTCTGTGATTAATGCTCCCAGCCAAAAAAGATGGCCTGCATGATTAAAAACAATGACTTTTTGTTTGAAGTTTTTATTGCCGAACGCAACTATAGGGACAGCATCGTGCATATGATGATGTAAGATAATGAAATCATAATTCGAGGCTTCCACTCTTAGGTTTTTTGCATTTTTCAAAAGGGGCAAACCACTTTCTGCCAATATCAACTTACCACTTAATCTTTTAGTCTGTTTATGAATGGTGGGGGTTACTTCATGTTCGTGATGTTGGTCTGTTATATATACACTATGAACTTCGTCGGGAGTTGCCGTTTCCATCCAACGTTCAACAAATCTAGTGTGGCCACCCTTAAGGTAACTTCGAGTTAAAACATGAAGAATTCTGGGGGATTGATTTGGGAAGCAAGCTTTGCTGTGTATAGGTTCTTCTATATTATCGGCCAAAGTCAAATAAAACCTCTCAATAACTGGCGAGCAATATATTGAGGAGCGATTGTTTATAGCAAACCTGACTGCTTTGTTGGCAACGTCTATATTGTTCGAAGCCAGCAACTCGTCCTCCAGTGCACGAAGTTTACGCTGGTTATCAATTATTAACTTATCTGCAGGGTTTGAAAGCATTAACTACGCCAATTATTCTATCAACTTGCTCATCGCTCAACGTCGGCGAAATAGGCAAGCTCAGTACTTCATTTTGTAAAGCCTCGGTAATTGGCAACATTAAGTGATTATATTCTTTATAAGCAAGTTGTTTATGTGGAGCGATGGGATAATGAATCAAGCTCTGAATGCCTGCATTCAACATATAATCCAATAATTCATCTCTGTGCTTTGTTCTAATAACAAATAAGTGCCATACATGCGCGGTAGCTTTAGGGACATTAGGAAGTACTATTGCTGGATTGTTAATTTTTTTCAGGTATTTATTCGCAATATTTCTACGAACTTCAATTTCATTTATTAAATACTTTAATTTTACACTTAAAAAGGCAGCTTGAATTTCAGAAAGTCTACTGTTTATTCCTTTGAAATCATTAATATAGCGTTTAGATGTGCCGTAGTTGCCCAAATTTTTTACCAACTTCGCAAGTTCCGCATCATTGGTAGTGACAGCGCCAGCATCCCCAAGTGCACCAAGGTTTTTACCGGGGTAAAAACTAAATCCGCTAGCGTGACCTAAATTTCCAGCCTTTCGTCCCTCAAACGTTGCTCCGTGAGCTTGAGCGCTATCTTCAATAAGGAGTAAGTTATTTTCTTTGCTAATTTGATCAAGTTGTTCAAAATCAGTGATTTGGCCGTACAAATGAACCGCTAATATAGCCTTTGTCTTTTTTGATACTCTTTCTTTAACTTTGATTGGATCTAGATTAAATGTTGAAGCACTGGGTTCAACAAGCACTGGAGTTAAGCCATTCTCTGTAATTGCCAATACTGAAGCAATGTAAGTATTCGCTGGTACAATAACTTCGTCACCTTTCTCAAGTTTACCCATTTCCAAGTAAGCTCTGAAAATTAAGTTGAGTGCGTCAAGTCCGTTGGCTACACCAACACAATATTTTGCGCCGCAAAATTCTGCAAATGCGCCCTCAAACTCACTTACTTCGGTACCTTGAAGATACCAACCCGAGTCAATTACGCGACACGCGGCTTGTTTTAACTCGGCGTTGTATTGGTCATTAACTTCTTTAAGACTTAAAAAAGGAATTACAGAGCCTGAATTGTTCGCAGTCATTTTGCAGGGTTACCTTTTACTGTTGTATGTGCTGGCACATTCTTTGTTACTACCGAGCCTGCACCAATCATTGCATACTCTCCAATAGTAATACCAGGTAATATCGTGGCATTCGCACCTATTGACGTACCTTTGCATACTCGTGTTTTGGTAAACTCGACATCATGGTTTTTTGAACGAGGGTACTTGTCGTTTGAGAAGGTAACGTTGGGGCCAATAAATACATCATCCTCAATCGTTGTTCCATCCCATAAATAGACGCCATTTTTAATCGTGACCCTATGTCCAATAATAACATCATTTTCAATAAAACAATGTGAACAAATATTGCAATTATCACCGATAACTGCGTTTGGTAAGATAACGTTAAATTGCCATACCGTTGTGCTTTGACCAATATGAACCGTTTGTACGTCTGCTAAAGAGTGGATCACTTTAATTGTGCCTTTAAAAATTCGTCATAGTCTCTAACATAATCACTTTCGTCATAGTATTCACTTGCGAGCACCATCAGCACACAGTCAGGACTAAATTGATTCATTTCCCGCCAAATAAACTCTTCAATAAGTAAACCTTTGCATGGGTCGTCTAGTTTGACATTAACTCGCTTTTTGCCATTGTCCAGAACAAAGTTACACGAGCCCTTTACCGCAATCGCAACTTGCTTCAATGCTTTGTGAGCATGAAAACCTCGAGTAACACCTTCTTTTGTATCAAACATGTAATAAACGCGCTTGATATCAAACGGAACATTTTTAATTTGCTCTAAAGCAATTAAAGAACCTCGCTCATCACCACATGATTTAAAGTCAACCATTTGGACATTAGGGTAATCAGACATGTTATTTTTATCTACCATTAGTCGACCTATACCTTTCTCTTGAGATGCCGAGAAAACTTATCATTCGGATTATTATCAAAATATTCTAAATATGCAGTCAACATCTTGTCTTTATTTTTCATTACAAAGTGGACGCAACTGAATTTGCTTTTAAACCACCATATGAAGTATTTGTTATGTTCCAGTTCATTTGGAAAACCCATAAACCAAGTTTGAACAACGTTTAAGTTAAGTTTCTTGGCAAATGCGGTTGCTGCTACATCTTCAACCTCTACGTCTATTTCTTTGACTAACTTTTCCATACTTTCAGTGGCGATTAAATTAACTATCTTTCTAACCGCGGAGGCTTTAAAGAAATAACATCCTCCTTGACAGTATTTAAAATCAACAAAATGACCGTCGCCCATTAAGTCAGCACCTTGGGCGGCTACTTGCTTGAAAATTCGTTCATTTACAAAGAACACATCAGAATCGACTCTTGCAATAATGTCATTGGGCTTCGCTTGTTCCGCCGCATATTCGTAAGCTCGCCAAATGTTACTTATTTGCTCTGCCCCCCAGCCCATGCTCTTTGGCCATAATATGATTTCAACTTGAGGGCTGAGATTGCGTAAAATCTCGCTTTGCTCATTGGTAATGGGTTGATCACTATCATTGAATACAAATATTTTATATTTGAATGACGATAATTGATTAACAACGCTATGTATTGAACAATGGAGATAATCGAAGTAAGACTCGCAGCTAAAAAAACAAAGATTAAATGTTATATCTGAGTCCGTTGATTTCGCTAAAAGTTTTTTCTGAGATATCTTGTCAGCAATGAAGTTAGGTAGATGCTTGATTCTAATAGGCATACGAATTGGGTTTTCCCGCCCTTCAGAATCTTTCATGTATAACTCCCTTTGTGCTTTCGCGTAAAATTTAAATGTTATTGCTTAATTTTTCTATTGATTAACCTAGCAAATTTTCCGTTTAATTAATAGTTTTAAGATTGATTTTGAAACCGTCAAAATTTAACAAAAAGTCGCTGAATGGTATACAAGTCGTATCTGTTAATCAACTGAAAACAATTGAGAAATGGATATAGATTGGCAATTTCAACGCTGTTTGTTATTCGGTAAAAGATTGTATAAGGCGTTTGGTATTAATCGTGTTACGAATGAGCCCGGCCAGAGCTTTATTAGAACAGCAAACATTAAATAGTAGCACAAACTATAGCTAGCAAATCCCAGAGAAATTTCAATTATAAGATCGATAGTTTGAACTGACGTATCAATTGTCATTAGATTTAGGAACGCAAACATAACAATACTGCACAAGGCCGCTGGTGCCAAAGTAATAAGTAAAAGACGTAACTGAAGGCCTAAGAATAATTTAGCTGCGATAAACAAAATAAGTAAAGTTAAAAGCCCAACCACTAATCGTAAATCAACAAAGGTCACAATGGACTGTGGTATAAAATAATAAATAGCTAAGATCATAAAGGTAAGTGCCAGAATGTCTGGGACTATCGAATATTTTGATTTCTGTCTGGAGTCATATGCAATATTTAAAATTGGTTGAGTGTAAAAAGGAAGCATAAGAAATGCTATTAAACCTATATACTCAGCTACTGCAATCCATTGTGCGCCTAGAACAACCGCGACGAAGTTTTCTGCACAATAGAGTAGACCAAAAGCTGAGGGGATAAGTAGGGAGTAGCCAATAAAAAGCGCTTGATAAAGCTTAGCATCAAATTGTGCGATATTATTTTTCAACTGGGATAGGGCAGCATAAGCAGGTTGCATTGCTGGTCCAAAAATTTCATCTTGGGGCATAATTGCAAATTGTCTAGCAACAGTGAAGCCGCCTAACACATCATTTCCAAATAGCTTCCCGACGATAAATGCATCTACTTTTGAGCGACTGTACCCAACCAAGTTTCGAAGAAAAATATACGAAGCAAATTGAAACATTTTCGGGTCGAAACTAAAATTTAAGGCTGGCTTATGCGTACAAATGACATAGCTTAAAATTAGGGTTGCTGATATTAGTACGGACTCGCCAATTATCAAAGCAAAGTAAGACTCGAGTTTTATTGCAAAGTAGACTGTGATTATTGTTGCACTTAATTTAGCTATAACTGCTATTTTATTTAAGGCCTTAAAATTGATATCCCGTTCTAGTTTTATCATGCCTGGACTCATGAACGCTGCCAAGAAATACACGAAACAAATAATTTGCAATACAAGGGTCAGTTCAGGTGTCGTCATGTATTTAGCTATAGTAGATGAAAGCGCAAACAGGATTGACATCGAAATAAATCTGAGAATGATTGTGAGCGTCCATGCCGCATCGTAATCTTCTTTGCTTGGACGCTCTAACAAAATTAGATAGCGGTTGACGCTAGCATTAGATAGCATTTGGAAAAAACCAATAAATATAGTAGCCATCGCCATAATGCCGAAATCTTCAGGGGACAAGACTCTAACAAGCACTAACGTTGATACAACGCTTAGGCTTCTAATTGCAATATTTCCAACAACATTCCATTTATAAGCGGTGATTAGAGACTTGGATAAATTCATTTTAGTCTTGTTGTTAGTCTAGGTTTTGTGAAAGCTAAATAACATAGTATTTAGCTTTACTGTTTTTACAATCTTGAATGTAGGTAATCGTTTGAGCGTTATACAGAAAGGTTAGTTATGACCTTTTTTGCGAGCCTTTTATAGGTCCCTTTGTCATAGCGATGGCTGCCTACAAAATGAATGACGCTGAATTCAGTGATATCAAGGTTATCATCAAATGGGAAGCCATAATTTTGATATTTTGGCCATGGCAATATAGACGGTTTGTCTGTTAATGAGATGATTACGTTACTAGATAATTGTTCTGAACCCCATTCATTCCATTTACTAGCACCAAGTTTTTGTTCCATCTCCTTAGAGAACTTGCTTAGTTCCGGCATCATATCAATGCCCTTGGGAAAACTAGCAAATGCAGCACAGCCACGGCAATACTCAATCAGATCAATACTTTCCAGTTCGTCAAATAGCGATTCTGCACTAGATTGTACATGTGGGTTTTTCCAGCTTTGTGCTGTTTTTGCCATTTCAACCGCAGGAATTGGAGAAAGCCACTTCGGGCCACTGATAACAAAGGCTGTGTTGTTTGCGATGCACTCTTCTATTTCAGAAAGGTTATTTATTGTGAGTGTGTCAGTATCGACTTGGATAACGTAATCAGTTTTAGCGACTTTGAGTATGTAACACAACCTTTCCCAACATCCGCCCTGTGGACAACCGTTTAACTCAACTGAATCCATAGGGATAATGTTGACTTCAGAGAAGTGTTGTTTATAAATTTCCTTATCCGTTTCGGTTAAACTACCATCATCTATAAGATCTAAGCGTACCTTGATTTTTAAGTTTAAGATAAAAGATTTAAGAGCTAACAATGTCATCATTACGGCTGCAGAATAAACCTGACTAACAATAACAATTTGATAATCGGTATTACTTGTCAAATTACACTGAGGCGTGTTTAGGACACCCTTGGAGGCACGATCAAATAAGAATTTGTTGACACGCTTTATAATTTTTTCTGCTAACAAGATACAAGCTCTTTCAAAAATTGGGTAACGAATGATAGTCTAATAATAATCGACTATAAAGTAATTATTGAATCGCCAATAACAACCTAGACATGGTTCGTCCTTTTTAGTCAGGGGTAAGTTGTATTTCCATTAATCAAAAAAGCTGTATTTTAATAAAACACATTCAATCTAGGCAGGACTTTGGAAATAAATATGAAAATTATAGCAACTATTCTAATCTTACTTTGCCCTGCATTCCTACAAGCTCAAATCGTCGTCTCTGGCGCCCACGTATACGTTGGAGGCAATCAACCATTCATCAGTAATCAAGTTATTACCATCGAGAATGGAGAAATTACATCTGTTAGTGACAAGGCCCCTCACACTTTAACTTCGGATATAAAAGTTATTGAGTGCAAGGGATGTTATGTGGTTCCGGGCATAATAGAAATGCATGGTCATCTTCCTACACGAGAATATAAAGGTAAGGAAGTAGATGACCTTCTAGCCCTGTTTGTCACTCATGGTGTAACCACCGTTCGCAGCGTGCTTGGTGGCCCAGCGCAACTTGATTTGCTTGAAAGAATTGAAAAAGAAAAGATATTAGCGCCAGATTTTATCATGGCTGGACCTGGCTTCTCAGGAGGCAATACAAAATCAGTAGAAGAAGCGGTTGCTCGAATTGAAGAATATGCAAGACAAGGTTGGCAATTAGTCAAAGTATATAATGGCCTAACCATAGAGGTTTATAACGCGATTATCAAAACAGCTAAGGTCCACAATATGCCTGTAATTGGTCATGTACCTATGGCGGTCGGTTTGGATCGCGTTCTAAATGCAGGGCAGCAAACAATTGAACATTTAGACGGTTACCTCGAAGGTGGAGCTGGCGAATACCGCTTATTAACTTCGAAAGAATTGAATCTTTTGGCTCATAAGACGCGGGATGCAAAGGTGGGAATTGTGCCCACAATGAAGGTTTGGGAAGTAATACTAAAGACGGCATCTTTGGATGAGTTGATGCAGACCAAAGGACTAGAGTATGTCAGCAATGAATTGCTTGAAAACTGGATAGATGGGTATGAACTGCCGATTATAGCTGAAGTAAAGGTTTTCCTAAAAAAGCTTTTGGGTGAATATGACGTAGATATATTAGTTGAGAACCGAAGAAAGTTACTTGGAGCCATGCAAAGAGCTGGAGTTAAAATATATTTTGGCACTGACTCACCACAAACCTTCAGTGTCGCGGGCGCCTCCGTCGTGCCAGAAATGTTGGAAATGCAAGCCAGCGGCATGAGTCCAGCGCAGGTTATTGAGTCTGCGACAGTGAATGCTGGCAGTCTCCTAAGTCCCTATTTTAAGGTTGGTCAGGTAAAAGCTGGCTATGAAGCTGATCTCATAATATTAAAAAATAACCCTTTAAAAGATCTTAGAGCTTTTGAAGATCCCGCCGGTATCATTATCAATGGCTATTACTTGAGTGAGGCAACTATTCGAGAAACTCTACAATCAATCAAATTGCGTGCTGCAGCGAATTACATCGATTGATAGCTAACTAATGGCAGGTTCAAGGCTATCCTTTTTCACTTGTCGCCATATACTCTTGCTTATAAGCCACTAAATCGGCTATCACTTCCTGTTTATTGTATAGGTACCCATGACTCCCTCCAAAGAGAGTAGCGTATAGGCTTTTGTAGTCGTAACTTACGCCGCTTGAAGCACTTTTAGCTAACTTATGTCCTAGGCAAACTTCGGCAACTTCTTGCACGCCAATCGGTTCACAGCTGATATTCAGCGTCGTTAACGAATTTTTTAATGCGATGTTGATATCTTTCGTTAAGTGATCAAGGTTATAAAACTGAAAACTGCCATTTGGGTTTATTTTATCCACATCATTGTCGTTCAAAAAATCATAAATAATATTCTTCTTCAAACCCGTTCCAAAAAGCCCTGGCAGGCGAATTACAACTGAATCAAAATCATTTTTTACAAAATACTCTAATTCCAATCGATGTTTACCATACGGTTGGCATTCGTCTAAATGAACCTCGGTTTTTTCGTCAACGTTTATAGGCACTGGGTATACATCTACTGTAGATATTAAGATGAACTTATCAGCTTTGACTTGTTTTAGATGAGCCATTAGGCTTTGAATGTTTTCACGATCTTTTTCAGGTTCACGATTAGCCATCCATTTTACAGCCGATACGCCAGCACATATGATTTGCTCGTATTCCTTTCCCGCGATTTGATGAATATTGCTTGAGTTATAACAATCATCAAATTGTTGCTGTTTTAACAAGTTACTTCCTACAAAGCCCGTGTATCCAATCAATGCTTTTGACATTTTGCTATATCCTTACTTCTTGTAATTATGTTTCAGCTCAATCCGATAACACATCGGTGGAAACCGATTCTTCTACAATATTTGGTCGATCTTTTTCTGTGAGTAACAAGCTACTATTTTTTTCATTCTTTTGATAATACAAAGGCCTATTTTGCAGTCGACCGAGAACACGCCCTGTATATTCGCACAAAGCGGTTAGTATAAGAGCTATAACAAAAAACTGACTAGCATTTTGCAGTGAAAGGGTCGTCCAACCGGGCATGACGTCTTCTTTAAACAGGTAAATTAATACAATGTACACAATGTAAATAAGATTGCTCAAGGCGGCAAACAAACCTAACCAACTAACAAAACGTAAAGGGTGAGTAGAGTTTTCTACAATTAGCGTTAAGGCTATATTCAGCGTTTTAAAGAAGCTTCGTTCACGCGAGTTTCGCCCTCGTTTAATGGGGTGATAAATGAGTGGTTGACGATCGTAGCCCACTAAAGAACTAGATAAGCGCAAATACCGATAGCTATCTTTAATTTGAATAATTGCATTAACGGCCTGTCGGCTCATGCAACTGAATTGAGTGACGTTCTTCATCAGGCCCAGTTTTAGAATCCTATTTGAATACCAAAAGAACAGGTCCTTAATCTTTCGGGTAATCCATTTTTCTTCGGCTGGAATAGCTCGTACACCATACACAATGTCAGAGCCCTCAATGCAGTTCTTGACCATTTCTGGGATAGCACCTTGAGGGTCAATATGCGGTAACATTACGATTGTAAAATCGCCGATAACAGATTCTAGCCCAGCAGTAATTGCAATTTCCTCACCGAATTCTCTAGATAATCTGAGCAACCTTATCCCTTCGTACCTATCAAGCACAGACATCACTAGCGCTACTGTTTTATCCCGCGAGTTATCATCAACAAGTACCAGTTCATAATTAGTATAGTTTTCTTTTAAAACGGATATGGTGTCGTCGATAAATTGAAGTATCGAGTCTTCATTGTTGTACAAGGGGGAAATAACAGATACAAATTTATCAATTTTCATGGTGCACTCCACTCGTCGTCCAGTAACTCATTTAGTTTATCCCTAATATCAAAAATATTGTCAATTTTGCCACCCATTACAGACACAACATTTGCAAGCTTCTGATTTCGCTTAAAAAGAATTGGTCTACTGTCGTCTATTTCACTTTGAGGTAATATCGTCTTAATTTCCCAAATTGAATCAACATACTTACATTCTCTTAGTGCTGGTAAATAACGCTGTGCATCATTTAGCATATGCACGTGATAGCTTTTTACTTTTTGTTGATTAACGTATGCATGGTTTTTAATAAATTGTTTAGTGTCTACAAATTTTTTATCAGAATCATCCAGCCAGAAGCAATGCGGTGTGTAGCGCACATGACTTAAAGAATGAAGGCCGCGTGCAGGAAAGGGCATAATGCTAAAAAACGGTCCGTCCATTACAGTGAAACCTGATTTTTCTAATTCGTCTGGCATTTGCATCAATGCCATTTCAGTCAGTTCATGCTTTAAAGGCACAATGGGAATTTCTGAAGCTTGATTAAGCTGATTAATTCCAGAGTAAGTACAATTTAGAACATATCTGGTTTCAAGGCTGTTTTCTTCTCCCAGTTGAGTGTAGTTTAAGCTTAAGCCTTTACTTGATTGTTTTACTTTCATTACTTCACAGGCTAGACCAACATCAACTTTTTGCTGCTCGAGTAAATTCAACAAAATATTCTTGAGCTTAAGGGCATCGAACGCATACTCTCGAACTTTAAATACTTGCTCAATTAAATTGGGGTTAAATAGTGCACTGACGTTTTTCGGTGCCTTCTCAATGGGAGCATTTATGCGATTACAAAATTGTCTAAATTGCTCTGCATTTACTTTCGATGATGTTTTCGCGATGGCATAATATTTATCAAATTGGTCGTACACACAGCCACTAAATTCAGTGATAAATTTATCAAAATTTGTTTGTGAGCGCAGCGCCGTCAGGATACTTCTAGGATAATGATACCCTTGGTGAATACGAGCTTGATTCGTATAAGATGCGCGTTGCATTATGTCTGATTCTTTCTCAAGTATAGCGACAGTGCGGCCCTGCTTAAGCAGTTCCACGGCAATTGAGCAACCATAAAACCCAGCACCTACAATGACAATGTCGTAATTTTGTTTTTTCAGCATAAGTATTATTTTATTTTTATCAGTGCATGATTGTTAAATTCAGTAAGCTCAGCCGAACTGCCGATCTCAGGCATGTTGAAGTCGCCTTTTATTCGATCAAACCCCGCAACAAATAAGTAAACATTCTCTAACTTAGGCCAATCGCTACTCGTTAATTGATTGCTGATTTCCAGTATGAATTTTTCTAACTCGGTTGCGGTATATGTTTTTCTGGGGTTATCAGTTTGGAAGTTTTTTATGGTTTGATAATTGTTGGTTACATTTAAAGGCTGTTTGGTTGGATCAACAAAAGTCATGGGAACAAATCTAGGTGCGCTTAAAACGGCATAAGAGGCCACATGCTTTAACGGTGGCGCCCACGCTTCTCGGCGCTCATTGGTGTCTGTTATTAAATAGGTATTAGGTTGAGCTGTTGCGCTAAAAACGGTCGAACCCGTTTCTGTTTTTTCGAATATACGAGTAATGATCGATATTTCATGATCAAATTCATTCCACTTCTTTGTTACTCCGACAGATATTAAAACTGAAAATAGCAGCGCGAAAGTGGCTATGACTCGATCGCTATTAGTGAAATTAGGTTTGATATCGATACTCGCTACCAAAAGCAAAGCAATTGCAGGCCCCAGACGTACATCTGCAAATTGGCTGCCCATGATAGCTGGAGGCAGCAGAATATAAATTATTGTCATTACACTAAATGCAAAGAATAAACTGGGTGAAAACTTAATTCGTTTTTTGAGAAAAAATAAAGCAAAAATTAAAATGAGAAGGGAGTAGGTGATTATGTCAAGCCAGATGATGCCGGTTAAAATGCTATATAATCCGCCTAAAATAATAGAACCAATGGCTTTAAATGCGAAGCTTTTTTCGCTTAATCCTTCACCTGCAACATCTGCAGTAGGTGATACAAGCAGAAATAGAAAGATTGCTAGCAGAAATGGAGACGCAGAGAGGCAAAGCTTGATCACAGAGGTTTTAGCGCCATCTACTTTCCAACGTGAGTACGTATTATATATTTCACACGAACCAATAATAACGGCATAAACTGCAAATGCTGCAAAATGCAGCATAATGAGTAGGAGTGACAATATAAGCGCAATCAGGACTCTTCGTGTGCCTTCTTTCATGTTTAGCCAAATTGCCGCAGCAATAAGTGCAATGCCTAAACCAAATATATAATTTAAAAATCCATAACGAAAAATGCCATTGAATAAAAACACCACTGCAAGCAACGGTAACGGAGAGAAACGTTTGTGCACAGCATTATGCAGTAGCATAGTGCCCAGTAGTAAAACAACTAAACAAAGCATTACAAAAATGCGCGAAGCGGTCTCTGCGCCTACAACAGTAGCTAATGGCACAGCGATCATATCCATCGCCATATTTGGTAGCAAAAAGCTTCCCGCTTTATAAAACTCGCTGTAAACAGGGTTACTTAGATCAGCAAGTATAACAATTCGCGCAAGATGGAATGGATAATCATTTAAAGGGACAAATTGGTTTGAAATAACAGGGGTAAGGATCAAGCAAACAATAATCAATGTAATTAAAGAACCACTTGCGAGTGACCACCTTGGGAGCGATTGCATGGTGTTTTTAAACATAATCAATATCGCTGGGGTATTCGGCGAAAGAAGTGTATGAACTCATTTGGTATTTTGCTGCTAGAGAACAAAGCTGCGCCTCAGTCTGACCTAGCATCCAACCTTCGGTGTTTATAATATTGCCGGTGTCGAAGTCTAAAGCTGTTCTTGTGTTTAATAGAAGCAACAAATCTGCTTTTTTGAATGAGTTAAGTTCTATAAACGACAAACCTAAATTGTTCATAATTGAAATGACAAGCGCGTTTAAAGTAGAGTCATGTTCGCGCAATACCGCTTTTCCTACATAAACAGCTGATTGCCTGTCGCGCATTATTGAGAGTAATTTTTCTATGGTTTGAACTGTATTATTCTCTGTCTCACTCTCTGTTTCACTCTCATTTACATTCTCACTGACTCTACTTGATAAGAGGGGAATGCTGCCAAGCATTGCGAAAGCTAAACTCGCTGATAAAAAAGAACGTCTACTCAAATGTCTTTGGTTTTTAATGGTCTTCGTTTCAAGTTCCTTCATGACAAAGCTCCATGTAAATGATCAGCCAATTTTAGAGATAGCGCGACAATGGTTAAGGTTGGGTTTGCAAAGCCACAAGTCGGAAAGACGGCACTGCCAGCAACGTAAAGATTTTCAACTGAATGAACACGGCAATCGGCATCTACCACACCTTTTTTAGGATCACTCGACATCCTCGCGCCGCCCATGTGATGAAAACTACCTGACATTAAGCTTGGCCATTCTGCTTTATCGCCGATTAACTTAACTCGAACGCGCCCTATATTGCTGCGTCCTAGCTCCTGAGCGACTGTTTGAAGAGCTTTTGTAGCAGTATGCCAATCTGTGTCATCTAGTCGCCAGTCGAGCTTAATACGTCGTTGACCGAGCGCATCAACGGTAGTATCAAGTGTGAGGCGACTATCTGGGTTTGGGTGTTGTTCAAAATTGAGATCAATAGATGCACCGATAACAGGTGCGTCGGCATCTTGCTCACTTCCAAATGGTGATTCTTTTTCATTAAATATTGATTTGTAAGCAACATCAGCTAACTGACCAGAGTCTGCAAAAAGATTAGAAATATGATCACCCAAATTATCCGCCAGTTCACCTTCCTTTAATTTATCGATGATGGTTCTGGCTGAGTCTATACCTGCTGTTGATACCGTTGATGGGCGCAGCCATAAACGGAAGCCTCCAATCTGATGAGCCTCTTTTAGTTTTGGCGAAGGTGATAGCGTGCCAAAAATTTTACTTTTTGCGACCTTAGTTTGATCAAAATATAAAGGCAATTTTGTATCAGCATTTTGAAATCTGACATAGGCTGCAGATGTAATCCATGGATGATCCATAAAATAACGGCCCACCATGTCATTCTCATTCCCAGCGCCCTGAGGGAAAACCTTGTCTGAAAGCAATAACAAGCGGGATGTTTCAACCCCACCAACCGCAATAACGGTTGCCTTTGCATTTATCCTAAACTGTCTTTTGTCTAGTGTACTGGCTCGCACACCAGTTATTTTTTTCACTTTGTCGTGAATTGAGCTGTCATCTGATTTCAGTACTTCCAGAGCAGTCGCATTCAAAATCAGGTTTATGTTTGCGGCATTTTGAAGATCTTTGCGATAGACTTGTGCAAATCGTGTTGGTGGACTTACTTGAAAAATACTTGTAAATAGGCGGTTTTCGTTAACATCTAATGCAGAAAGTTGCTCGCCTCCAGCTTGCGACTTCCAATATGCAATGTTGTCAAAAACATTACTGCCTAACTGACACACTTTAGTCGCTGCATCATAGTATGGGCTTAAATCGTCAAGAGTTATCGGCCAGCCACTCTCGGGCCAGCCCTTTCTTTGTTCAAAATCTTCGCGCTCAAAGGGTCTGCACCAGCCAGCCCAATGATTCGATGTTCCACCAAAATAACGAAGTCTTGAAATATCTAAAGGAGCAGAAGGCGTGCCAGTAATAGTGCCACGATAAAGGCTTTGAGTGTCAGCGTTATAAGTTTCGCCACCACTTTCTAAAACAGTGACGCGAATAGAGCTGCCGATAAATTTTCGAGCAATAGTGATACCCGCGGGACCAGAGCCTATGATCAATAGATCCGTTTCAATGTCCTCGTTGCCTATTAAGCTTTTTGCATCCGTGATCATGTTAAATCCCTGCGTATCCCTAACGCTTAGCAAGTCATCATTAACTTAAGCTTGTTGTAAGGAGACTCGGCGTCAACCAGAGTTGTTTAAATATTACCCGATCAACTTGAGCAAGGTCAAATCTCTTATTTCATGCTGATTATCTGTGGCAAACAGCTCGAATTGCACTTTGTTGCATCAATTAGGAATACGATTTATGCTACTTAGCACTCAAGAAAAGAACTTCGCTTGATACAAGACCTGAGAATGAGTTCGCTCATTATTACTTTTTAGGCAAACTACTAATTGAGTTTAATGTCCAGCTCAAATTAGAAAGCATTAAATGAAAAGCTCTGGATAATTAAGCAATAAGGCGTTTTGTAGAACTATGACCATCAACATCATCCTATTCATCATCAGTAGTGTTAGCTTGTCAGCATTTGCTCAAATAGTGTTAAAGATGGGGATGTCAAATGCCAAGGTCCAGAATGATTTAATGATTGCTGGAAATTTGTTTGAAAAGCTATTTATTGCTTTAACAAATGTATACGTGGTGGCCGGCATAAGTATGTATCTGCTGAGTATGGTTCTTTGGCTAGTTGTGCTGTCAAAAATTGATGTTAGTGTCGCTTACCCCTTTGTCGGCTTAGGGTTTATTATTACGATGGTCTTAGGATTTTTATTACTTAACGAGCAGATATCTGCTATGCGTGTGATGGGAACCATACTGGTGGTTTGTGGTGTACTCATGGTTTCATCTACACAATCTTAAAGGACGACGGTGAGACCGTGTTATCACTATTTTGTGATAAATCAAAAGGGACTATATATGAAACTATCAGTGTCTAATATTGCATGGAACGAAACCGAAGATCTTGAAATATTTAAATTGCTAAAAAGTAGCGAGGCGACAGGAATTGAAGTTGCTCCTACCAGAATTTGGCCAGGATGGCAGGGAGCAAGTTCGAACTATGCCTCTCAAATAAAAACGACTTATGCAGACTCTGGCTTCAAAATTCCAGCTTTACAAGCCATTCTATTCGATAAACCTGAACTACACGTTTTTGGCGATACAGATAACCAAGCAGAACTAATCGACCACCTTGATAATGTAGCTTCATATGCCAAAGCATTTGGAGCAAGGGTATTAGTATTTGGTTCGCCTAAAAATAGAGATAAAGGCTCGCTGTCAAACGAGCAGGCTTTTTCTTTGGGAGCAGATTTTTTTAAACGGGCAGGAGCAGCCTGTGTTAAACATGATGTTCAACTCTGCCTTGAACCCAATCCAAGTATATACAATTGCAATTTTATGACGCGTTGGCAAGACATACTGAATATGGTGGAAGTCGTGTCTCACCCAGGTATCGCTGTTCATCTTGATACTGCCTGTATTTCACTTGAAGGTGATGACATTATTGAAGCTATTGAAACGTGCTCAGGAAAAATTGCACACTTTCATGTTACTGAACCTAATTTGGGTGATTTCTCTCAGCCAACGCTTGATCATGCTGCGATTGGACAGGCATTGAAAAAAGCTCAATACGAGGGTTGGCTATCAATCGAAATGCGGCGTACTGAAAATCCGCAAAAAAGTGTTCAGGAAGCTTTAGAAAAAGTAACTCATTGGTATAGCTAATTCACTGGAACAGAAGCAGTAATAAATTATGAACAGTAAAGCTTTAGATAAAGACACGAACGATATGCCGGTAAGTTTATTTTCTATCGTTATGCCTGCATACAATGAAGAAAGTGTGATTGAACAAACCTTAATAGACCTAACTACTCATTTAGATAGCTGTGGCTTCAATTATGAAATTGTGGTTGTGAATGATGGTAGCAGCGATAACACAGAACAGGTACTCGAAAAAATTGAGGCAAACCTCAAAACAGTACGCCACGTTAATAACGAGGGCAGTCATGGGTATGGTTATGCTATTCGCAAAGGATTAGAGGAGTACAAGGGGGATGCGGTCGTTATTGTAACCTCCGACGGTTCTGACGCGCCAAAAGATATTGCTGCGTATTTTAATAAGATTAAAGAAGGTTACGACTGCGCATTCGGTAGTCGTTTTATTGCAGACGCCACGGTCACTGATTACCCAAAATTCAAATTAATAATTAATCGTATAACTAATCGCTTGTTGTCATGGGTACTAAGAAGTAAGTACACCGATTTTACAAATGGCTTTAAGTGTTATCGTCGCCATGTTATCGATGATATGCAGCCATTGGTTGCAGGGCAATTTAATATCACCATCGAACTTGCCGTTTCAGCCACTTTAAGAGGATGGACTTATGCTGTTGTCCCTACAGATTGGACACAAAGAGATGCGGGTGATTCGAGTTTTTACATCAAGCAACTGCTTAAGCCGTACTTTTTAACTTTAATTTATTGCCTGACTCGAAATTATTTGAGGAATACGAGGCGTTAGGAGATTGTACTTCATTGTCGATAGTTTTCAGTCATACGATAACGCCTATTTTATTCGATAACTTACAACTTTCTTGAAGAGCATTTCCTCAACTTCTTATTTTTAAAAAAGCTTTCCGAATATGGTAACAGCAGCTAGACCAGCAACAATAATCAAACTACCTCTGTCTTTTAAGGCAAATAAAATTGGATCATCAGTCATTTCTCCCCTTGATGTTTTAACCCAGATCCTCACTAACCAATAAGCAAGCATAGGAACGGCGGCCCATAAGACATGAGGCGAAGTATACTGATCTTCCAGAACGTCACTATTTAAGTAAAAGCAAAACATCAACACCGCGAGCATGCTTGATGACGATCCAAAAGAGGATAGTATTGTATAGTCAGAGCTATTGTAATCTCGACCCGTAGCTGCTTGTTTGTCGCATTTTTCTAGTAGTTTTAATTCAGCACAACGCTTAACAAGTGCAAGGCTAAAAAAGATAAACATCGAAAACGCTAGTAACCAAAAAGATAAAGCCACGCCAATCAGAATAGCTCCTCCTATAATCCTAATTGTATATAACGATGCTAACAATATTGTATCTAGTGCAACGTATTGTTTAAAGTTAAGTGAATACGAAAGTGTAAGTACAAAATAAGCAAGTAATAGCAGTGTAAACTCAGCGTTTGTCATTACTGCTAAAATGAATGAACTGACAAATAGTGAGCTTGATATTAACATTGCAGTTGGTATGGATAGAGTTCCACAAGCAATAGGCCGTTTCGATTTGTTGGGGTGTTGCCTATCCGCCTCCAAGTCCAATAAATCATTTATGATGTAAGTTGAAGATGCTAGAAAGCTAAAGGCAAAAAAACCAATAATGCCCGTCATTATAGAATCAACACTCACAAACAGGCCCGAAGTTAATAGGGGAACAAACAGCAACAAATTCTTCGTCCATTGGTGAATTCGAATTTGCTTCAGAATTAATTTTAAAGTTAGTTGGGGGCGAATAAATATTTTTTCGAATGTTAGGTCAGAGAATTTACCCAAGGATTTACTGACTAAAAAAGATGACTCAGCATTGCGGAATATTACTTTGTCAGCACTTGAGTCACCTATGTAGTCAAATGTAGTCGATTCATTATTTATTTCTTGAAGCTTTCTGCCAGATTTTAGATTTCTGGTTTCGTCGCTTGCTAACACATCATCGAACACATCGGGAAATTTATTTAACACTTCGGTTGCATACTTTTTATGACTTGCTGTTGCAAGAACGATACGATCCCATCGGGATTTATTATTGCGTAAAAATAATAAGAGATCTTCGTTAACTGGCAGAGTCTCTGCATTTAAACGAATGTGAGTAGCAATAAAACCTTTGAACGCGTTTTTCCCTTTTAGAAGATAAAACAGCGCTATCAAAGCTATCAACGGCTTGTGTTTAACTAATAGTGTGTAGGATTCGTATAATAAATCGGTATAGATAAATGTATCATCCAAATCGACATACAGAGTATGAGGTGTCATAAATCTTCTCTCCATGAATGGTCAAGCTCATGCGTTGCACAGATCTATAGTACTTCCTATATCTATAGTTTAACTCTTTCTTACATGTGGTAATTTTTATCTTTTTGTAGAAGCAGCAACAATGCTTCTTTGTTTTCAATTAAATTATCAATTTAGCTCTATATGAGCGCTTCAATGTGTCTATTTAAATAAGATAGCACATTTAATGAAGACCAACATGTTATTGCAATAACTACTGCAATAACTACTGACGTTACTATTTTTGTTGCTTTGCTTTGTATCTGTTTTAAGCCCAATGCAAGACAGACAAAAATTGGGAAAGTAAAGTGGCTTGCGTATAAGAATAGTGAGCCTCGGTCAT
Source organism: Glaciecola sp. MF2-115 (assembly GCF_047250385.1). Classification (NCBI taxonomy): domain Bacteria; kingdom Pseudomonadati; phylum Pseudomonadota; class Gammaproteobacteria; order Alteromonadales; family Alteromonadaceae; genus Glaciecola; species Glaciecola sp. MF2-115. The sequence goes on along the minus strand of NZ_JBLBVM010000049.1, from coordinate 11,965 downwards.
GATATTCAATATGAAAAACAAAGCTTAGTATTACAAATATCAAAAAGGGCATGAAAACAATACGATTTTTACTCAGCAAACCAATAACGAAAGTAAGATAGATGAAAAACAAAGCACTCATTTCGAGAATGCTATACTGCAGTGATCTTAAATCCAGCATAGAAAAGCCACCAGGTATCGGTACTAAGCTAGGCTGAGGAGCGAGCAATCCGTTAGCGAAAAGAATATAAAGCACTTCAAACATCGATGCAGCTTCACCTGGCCTAATAATTGCCCACAATACAGCTCTCAAATAATCAATGGGTGATGTTAGTAAAATGAAGAATTGCTCAGGATACGTGATAATCAAGATAATCGTGCCATACAATAAACTTAATACAGCTAAACCCAGCAGTCGTTTGCACTCCGACTTAAATTCTACTTTTCGGTTCTTAGTGTTGTTAACTCCTTTCGATAATTCGACTAAAAATACCAACAACAGCATGTAAATCGTTATTCCACTTAACATTACATAAATGAATGCGAGAATAAATGCAGGCGTTTGTTTATTTTGATAAAAATCTCGGCAAAACAAATATATCGCTAAGGCAGTCCAAGTGCTTAAGAGTGAATATGAATCGAACACAACCGCAATGCTCACGATAGAAGAAGTAGAAGCAAGTAAGATTAATAGCAAGAGAGAAACTAAAGGATTCTTTGTGATTAACAAAAACGTTTTCCACATTAAAAATAAGCTTGTTGTAACAGATAAGATGCAGACGATGGCAACTGAATCAAACCGCGTGAAACCTATAAACTGAAGAAAGGCAGAAAAGTAGGAATATAAGTAAACAAAAGGGTGCTTAATCCAAATTGCTTCGACTGCGGTGATGTCTGACAAGTATGAACCATCTATGGCTTTAACAAATACAGATTGATCAAAGTCGAATGCGACATTCATCATTTCGTAGAAGCCTAAGGCATTTAGATTGTTTGCATAATAGTAAGCAAACACAAAAAATAAAAATAATATGGAAATGATGAATATTTTGTTTTGGTTTTCTTCAATTGAAGACGAAAGATTCCCTAACATTATTTAAACTCCGTTTTATAAAAATTTTGGAAAATAACTATTTTTGCTTATACGTATCCTTTGTATATAGAAGTTTGATTCTTCAAATTAATTAGCAGTAAAAAATTATATAGCGTTGAAATAATATAACGGACCTGAGAAGAAAGTAGAAGAACTAAGATTTCTAGCTGCTTTTACTTCGTTTTCGGTGACATGCATATTCTTATCGACATGAAGAGGAATTTTTAATTAGCACTTTTCTCACTTGGCTATATTTTAGTTCGAGTGTGTTAATCTGGTTTTCGGTCAATTTAATATCGTCGTATTTGTTAGTTTTCTTTATGATATTTCCTGTCATTAAGTTCCCTGTATGGTCGCCTCCATCTCCTACGCCTGTCAATTTTTTAGGTGAAAACTTTTCTTTCAGGGGGGCGTTAAGCTCTAAAAATTCACTAATTCGTTTTAGTGTTTCATTCGAATTATCAATAAGCTCTTCCGCATCGTAATAAAAATAGCAACTTTTCAATTTTTCTGAGTATGTGGCGAGACTATCTGCCCTGTTAATATAATAATTGGTGACCACGTCGGGATCTGTAAATTCATGGTTAGGCAGGTTTTTCTGAAACATTGCTACAGTGCTTCTTACTGTTATTTCAGGTTGACGCAGGCTAATTAAGAATTTTGAAGAAGAATTCTTTAAAATGTAATCTGTTACTCCGTGTCCGTCGTGTAAAATTTTGTCAAATATATTTTTTTTAACTACTTCCTTTGGGTGCTGTGCAAAATATTTACTTTTCTGCCTTAAAAAGCTTTTCCAACTGTAATACCCGATATGCATTTCATAATAACCATTGATTTCATCGTGCTCTCCTAGTATGTGTCCTAGCAAACTAGTATTGGCTCGCATGTGACTGAGTAAAAAAATGTGAGTTTGAGGTTTTAAAATACTTGGTTTCGCAGCAATGTTTTTAACTAATTCAAAAAATTCAGCCATTTCATATTCTCGATTTTATTTTTAGATATAAAGCGTAAAGAAACCACCTCATATCAAACTTAACGCTGGCTGCTAATGATGCATAGAAAGCGGCTAGTTTAATATTGCAATTGCTTATCTGAATGTCATGGCAACGTTTGAAGATATCACAAAGTTGTTCAGTAACTTTGTATATTACCGCTTCATGTTTACAAGTTTGCAAGAGATTCATATGTGAAGTTATTTGTTGCAGCAGCTTATCCATTTTATTCACGGTAGTTGATGCATTTTGTGATAGTTTTTTGTTCGGAATGTAGTGTTTAGCTATGAAATGGTTATTGAAAAAAATATAATCTGCTTTATCAATTAGTTTCGTATAAAAATTTCTATCTTCCTCATATCTTAGGCTTTCATTAAAGCCGCTAATCGATACAATTAAGCTTTTTGACGCAATGAGCGTGTTAAGATGATTGAAACCATTACTGCGTAGTATCTGTTTTAAAGATATTTCGAATACGCCCGCATCAAGAGAAAGCGTATCTGCTAAGTCCTCATTCCAAACAATACTTTTTACAGAATTACCTTCAGGCGTAATTGCGTTTTGTTTCGATAAAAATATACAGAACTCAGTCGACTTATTTAGTAATGAATTATAAGCCTCAGATAAATGGGATTTTCTTACCCAAACATCATCATCATCTAAAAAACAAATAAATTGGCCAGAAGAAAGGGCGATACCTTCATTTCTTGCAAAGCTCGGTCCGTGACCATTTGTGCGTTGCTCAAGTTTCTTGTATACAACTTTGTTATCCAATGAATTTAGGAAGTGTTCAGTCTTCATTTGATTATCTTCATCTGAGCCGTCGTCGATGACTATTATCTCGAAAGTAAAATTAGCGTCTACTTTTTGCTCAATTAAAGATTGAATAGCCCTCTTGAGTAACTTGGGTCTGTTCCTTGTTGCAACAACTATTGAAAAGAAAGGATTGTTAATATTCATAGCAGGCTTGGGGTAATCTTATGCGTTTTCGAATTAATTAATGCCAACAATAAGTTTACGTTTTCAGCCTTTAAATTATTCAAGGCTGAAATGTTGTTAACATAAGGCGAGCCGCACATCTTGCTACTTGAAGAATGAAATGAGTGAATTAGATGTAGTACGCCAGTTCTTAGAAGCGAGTCAACTAGCTTTTGTATTTGCGTGCTAGAAAAGCCCTCTGGTGACATCCTCACTTTTTCTACACCAAGCACCCTCAATATTATTTTTCCAAATAAGTTATTATTTAGTTTATTTAAGTGTCGTGAATCCTTGTTAAGCCAATCAGTGAAGCTTGATAAAAAGCTGATATATCCACTTGAGTGCGGGATACACCTCACACCATCACGCTCAAACTCAGCATTCGTATACCCCGAAAAATCCGGCCCATCCTGGTGCCTAAAATCAGCAAAAGGGCTAACACTAACATCAACTTTATAACCTAGCTCTTTTAATATTCTGTAAGTGTTTTCACCAACGCCATAACGCCCGGCTAAATAAGTTGTCGGCCTTATACCGGTTAGTTCAGTAATCTTCTCTGTCAACATACTTAACTTAGCTTTTTCAACCTCTGCAGGCAAATTACCGGGATAGGATAGTTTCTCATCGATATTGTCAATGTCAGACTGCTGCTCATCAAACGGAGGGTTAACCCAAGGATGCAAGTGAGTAGCAAACTCAACCTGCTCAGCATAGTTTTCCTGCATAAAACGAATGACTTCCTGTCCTTGCTCGGACGTAACAAACGCCCAATCCATCGCAAAAGTAATGCAACAGCCAAGCTCGAGCATATCCACGCACATCTCAGTGAGTTCTTTGCCGTGAGTCACGGAGCTGTTGTTGCGATTAAAACCACCTGACCAATCGAATTCTTCTTCAGTGTGGATGACTATTGATAGTTTCGTTTTTCTCAATTATTTTCACTTACTTAGTTTTTGGTTGTTCTGTGTTGCTATTATGAATTGTTCTTTAAATGCGATTCAAAAAAGTTTTTGACGGCTTCAACAATCAATAAATAGCAATACTTCACTGCCTCATCACCGTTCCCATATGGATCTGCGATCTCATTATGCTTACCGAGTCCTCGAGGTACAAAGTGTGCAAGATTAAACAAATATTTACAATCGTAAAAGCTTTCTATCTGACTCATGTTTTTATCATCAAAAATAAAAATAATATCGTGTTCAGGGTCTATTTCATGCTGTGGTAACCACTTTGAACGATGCTCTGTTAAACAAACCCCTATATTTTTCGCACCCATAACACATTCGTCTGGACTTTTTCGCTGTTGGTTTTGATGAAATCCATAGGAATCAATAGCCCATGTTAAGTCTACTTCGCTCGCCAAAATAGACAAGGTTTTCGCTGCCATAGGGCTGCGCATGATATTGCCGTAGCAAATAAATTTAATCGAAATATCATTTTTAATGTGTAACAGCCGCATTAACCTTTGCATTTCGGCATCTGAAGGGTCGGTAAATTTTTGTTTGAATTTTCCACCGATAGTTGCTTGCCAAAACTGTTTTACCTCATGCTTAAATGGTGCCGGATCAAGTTTGTCGTAACTATCAATTTGCTCATTGTGAAATATGCGGAAAAAGCTGAGTATTCGTTTGCTCAATCGACCTAAGGCATAAAATGTGGATTGATGTTTCAAGTCATATTCAAATTCAGCTTTCAAATCGTATATATCGTTACTGAGGCTTCTTGCATAAGCATTTACTTTATATTGCTTGTTAGGCAGGGAATGTGGTGAAAACTCATTAAACAGATACTTGGCATAATCCGCTGGGAAATCAATACCAGCGAATACAGCAAGAGGTAAAGACCCCCAAAAGCGAGCATTTACTTCAATTAAAATCCACAGGCCGGTGGTTCTGTTCTTCTTGAACTCAAACATACCAACGCCAGTGAATCTAGTTGCTTCACATAACTTTATACATGCCTCTCCCATGCCTGCATCTACCGGAATCGCTTTGCGGTATGAACTTCCACCGCCTGCTCTGGGCTCATTAACGCGAGTATGAGCAAACAAATGTTGGACTTTACCATCGACGGCAAACAAGCTTACACCTTCTCCGACCCCAGTGAAATATTCTTCAATGAGGTATTCGTCTCGTTCATGGACATGCTTGGTGTAAGCACGCAATTGCTCATCGTTTTCAACAATCTCGACTTTTTGACGTGTCGACAATGTTTCAGATTTAAAGGATAAAGTTGGCTTTACTACAAATTTATTGCCAAATAAAGCTGCAAGTTCTCCGTAGCTTTTATCTTTAATAGTGAGAATCTCACCTCGAGCAACAGGTATCTCGCATTTGATAGCAATTTTTTTTGTTTTTTCTTTATCAAAAAGGTTTTCTATAACCTCTTGGTTTGGAATGGCTAATTGGCAGCTTGGTGGAAAAGATGATTGGTTTTCGTATAAGGGAAATATTGCGCGTTCGTCACAGGGGAAAAGGGCGTCATAATTTTCTTGATAAACTAATTCTAATAAACAGCTTAACCATTCTGTTTGTGAGTATGCTTGATAATTAAGAAAGTGAGCCCGATTTACATATTTTGAATGCAGTGAAGGTGATTTTTTATCATAACAGACAACGTCTACCAAATAACCCTGTTTACCTAATGAGCGAATTACCGTTAAAAAACTGCGAGTGTCTTCGCCTAAAACCAATACCTTCTTGGTCATATTTTATCTCCTGGCAAAATGCTGAAAATGGCATCAATGCCAATTGCACTCGTATTTAATTCCCATACTTTTTTGTGTTTATGAATATCAATTAGAATCACTCTTGCATAAGACTTTGATTTAACTATGTGCTTTTTTGACTGCCTAATTTTACTGATACCGACGAGGACTAAATTTGTGGAAACTGGCAATACACCTCTACACCAGCCATTTAAATTAGGGATGAAATGGTTAAGGTTACTAACGCTTTTTAACGAAAGAGATTTGGTATCGTAAACTGAAATTCTGCCATCGACATTTGTAAAAAATATATTGTCTTTGTACACAACACCATCATGAACTAAATCGTGACCAATGTTTATTCTTTGTTCCGGTGCATCTAAACAAATCGCGTCCATGAAGTCACAACGGGTTGCCCATAAATTGTCGTTCAAAAAGAAAGCATAATTCGGATGAGCTAAATGCGGTTTTGTTGACTGGACCTGTCTGTAATCAACATCTTCATTTAATCTGCAGCTCTTATTCTTTGTTAGCGCACTGAAGTGATTTACATCACCTGACAATGCAGAGAACTGAGTGACACAATCAAGTCCGGTGTTCACGACGAACAAGTCATCACCCTTTTCAACAACATGGTGTAAATCATTAAAAGACTGGTGGCTATATTGCTTTTTCAATTCAAGCTCAGGTAGCTGATACTGGTGAATTTCAGTTTCCGTGACGACATTAAGAGTATCATCATTAATACTGCCTGATTTGTACAGAACGTTGCTACTCTCATTTTGAAGCCCACTTGGTGGCTGATAGTTAACCGTTTTTACGAGTTTTAATTCGCCTTTAGACGAAACTTCACATGCAACTATTGAGGCAGCGATATATTGCGGACTATTTGATTGATTACTTTCTTTTCCACCAGTTAGAATAAATTTAACTGTAGGCGTTTTACTAATGTTCTTTTTGCCGCTCACATGACGTTGCTTTAACTCCCTGAGCTTGTTCTCAAGCGTAAATTTAAGCTTCTTCTTACTGAAAACACACAAAAAGATAGGAGATGCAGTAGATGCTAGTGAACGCTTATATTGTGACTCACCCGCCATGAAGTCATAGAGCTCAAAGCCTTTATTTATATAGTGCTGAATTGCTAAGTAATGAGCAACTAAACCTGGTTTCAAGGCGCTGCCTGTCTCTTCATAATTATTTGCAGATAAATAAAACTTTACGTCATTACCTTGTATAAAGTTGTACAAGTAACAAATTACGCTATCTCCAGCGGTAATTTTAATTATATCAATTGAGCCACTTTCTAAATTTTTCTTAATCAAATTTTGATGAAACTTAACAAAAGTTGGATTTGAAAACCCACTCCCAACTATCGTGTTTTCCCAGCGAGAAATATGAAACGGAGCAGCTTCTTCAAACCAACATAATCCTTCCTTTACGGTCTTTGCGACTGATAAGGATATTTCGCCACGTTTTCTGTAAGCTTTTAAACTTCTGTTTATTTGATAGCGTGAATTCTTGGAAAGCGTGCTTAAATAGTCTAACTTTTTGTTCCGTAGGCGAGTTAAATTAACTTGGTAGCTATGGCTATGCCAGACTAAGTTTTCGTTTAGATTCATTGTACGAAAGGGAATCAGTGCATTGTGTGTCGATGCCCCGATAACAAATTCATCCCAATCTAGTTGCTTGTGAACTTGCTCTATAATTTCAGTACGTACCGCATTTTCAATTGTTGCAGAAAGTAAAAAATCGTTGTACTCAATCCAAATTTGATCAGTTTTTTCTTCGCCGGTTTTATGCAAAAAGAGTTGCTTAGATCGCACGAAGCCGTTTCTGAATATTTTTTTATCGACTAGAATACCTAAACCAACAACAGAATCGTTCTGGCTGGCAATACAAAGAGTGTAGGGGGATTTAATTGAGTCTAACCAATTACCAATCCAGTTCCATGAGAGAAAAAAGTTGGGACGGGCTTTACTGTAAAGCAGGTTCCACATTTGCTCTAATTCAGCTTTGGGAATTTCCTTTTTGAATTTGACTAGTATGGGGGGCATTCTTTTAATCTAGTTTTTAATTGGTTAGATTTAATCCACATTTAATCTTAAAATGTAAACTAAAGATAGACTTAGCTCAATTTTATTTTTAAAAATGATGTATCAATCTAAAAACGGCATCGAGTCATTTTCTCAAACTTAATTTACGACGCCGCTTCTGGTCAATTAATTTATCTTTTGTTCGTTCATGCATTCTCTAATGTTTTCTAACATGCATTTAAAACCTTTAGACAAGGTAGAGACGAGTAAGGATGGATTTATGTAGTATGGCGCTCGCTTACCATGGTAATCGACTACCGGACCAATTTGTATAAACTTAATACCGACATAACCCATACTTCTCGCTAGGCGAGGCTCCATCATTACATAGGTATGTTTTTTTCCCAATTTCATTACAAGCGCTGCAGCAGCGAAATATAGACCAACTGCAATAAACGGAAAGCATCGTAATTCCGCATCTGACTCAATAAATTGATTGATCGATCCTGTTGCTGCGCCAACAAATTTATCTGCTTTGCGTCGTCTAAATGCAGCTGGTACAGCCAATCTTGAAATTTCACATATTTCGTGACGCTCAAAATTTGTTGGTGAATACTGTGATTCAGTTATTGTGTCTAGGCAATACTTTTCTATGGGGAGTAATTGGCCCTCTTTTTGTGGACTGACAACTCGGACAGTTCCAGCAAAGGTCTCAGATTTAATATGCTGGATCATGCTGTATTCCGAATATGCATCAAACTCATCTTTTTCTAAACCGTCTTCTCTAACAGGCTCAAAATTGAGTTCATCGCAATAGACATTATGCCTAAGCTTAAAAACACATTCTTTTTTGTAATCCGTATTCGCGATAACGGGTGTTAGGAACTGGGAGAAGTGATAGCTAATTTCATGAGCTTCTCTAAGTTTCTTATATCCACCCCATTGTTTCTTTACATACATGACTAACTTGGACTTCTTCTTAGGAGTCCTTGTGTTGCCTTGTAGAAACTGCTGTATTGATTGAATATTCATGAATGAGCCCTTTTAGTTCTAAATAGATTATAGGCACATTGATTTTTAAACAGGGTATTGAGGCACATAATAGATATAGTAAAACATACTTGATATGTAGCGGTTTTACTTATCACAAGCTACTTTGTGATTGTTTTTATTGAGTTTATTCAAACAATGCTATTTCTAGATTGGCGAAATAAGTATAAATGGCTCGTTGACTTTTTTTTATACTATTGATACTCGGCCAACCAAGACCAATCGATGGATTGCTAAGGTTAAAATGTTCAACGGGAACAAACTGAAACTCTAGGTGCGAATTTAGTTCCATTAATTTGTGAAGCCGTCTTCCATGACTAGATGACGACACGATAGCTAATTTATTTATTTTAGCGATACTAGGTTCGGCTAGTAGTCCAATTAGTTCTTCTTTTGTATTTGTGCCTTTATCTACGACTTTAATCATTGTTTCGGGAACCCCAAGGCGAACTAAAAATGCTTTTGCTTCAATGGCGTAACTAAAGTCTTTGTCTTCAGTGAAGGCACCTCCACTTACATAAATCAAGCTGGGTTTTTCTTGGAACATTTGATATGTGTGCACTAACCTTTGCAGTGAACAATGATTCCAGCGACTAACATCAGGGAGTGCTGGGTTTTTGTAGTGTAGACAGGCTAAAACCCATATTGCGTCCGCATTTTGCCAACTTTTATCTGATGCTTTTACTGAGGCAAATTCTTGCTCGATGGGTGCCATCAACATTTGGCTAAAAAAAGGTTGAGCACATAGATATAGCCATAAAAGGGTTATCCCAATGGTTATCCAAACCGTTATTTTGGTAACGACATTACGCCAATACAGTAGTGCAATCACGGCAAAGATAATTAGCGTTTGGTTAATCGGAGAGGTGAGTATATGAGCGGCTTCTTTTATCACTGTATTCTTTTTAAGTTTGGTAATGGTGGGTTGTTTTCGTTATCCTATCTTACAAACAGAAATATGAGAAATAAAATGCCTATTAAAATAATTAGTTTCGTTTTTCTATCGTGTTTATTCTTTAGCAATCTGACTGCGGTTGCAATCGCAAAAGAGGATAAACAAACTACCGGTTCACCTAGTTTGGTTGATTCAGTAAAATTAGTGAAACCATCGGTTGTTGGCATTGCGTTGTATACACCGATGGAATCGAAAGCGCCTCAGTTATTGGGGACAGGTTTTGTTGTTGGAAATGGACAATACATCGTTACTAATTATCATGTTGTGGGGAAGGAACTTGACCCTTCAATTGTTCAAAATTATGTGGCTCTTAGTGGCTCAGGACCTAATCCTTACATCCATAAAATGAAGATCTTAGCAATCGATCCTGTTCATGATATTGCAATCTTATCTACTACAAATAAGCTACCTGCACTCAACTTGGCGAAAGATAAATTGATAGATGAAGGTAGTCGTATTTTTTTTACTGGCTTTCCAATTGGCGCAGTCCTAGGGCTATATCCCGCTACTCATGAAGGCATTGTTTCAGCAATTGCTCCCGATATTAACCCCGCAAGTAACGCTGACCAATTAACTGTACAAATGTTAGCGCGCTTGGAAAAGCCTTTTATGATCTACCAACTAGATGCCACGGCTTACCCAGGCAATAGCGGTAGCCCAGTGTTTGATCGTCGCACTAACGAAGTAATAGGCGTGATAAATAAAGTGTTCGTTTCAGGAGGGAAAGAGGCCGCACTGACAAATCCGAGTGGTATTAGCTATGCCATTCCAGTAAGAGAGCTTAGAAAGTTGGCTAAAATTAACGATATTGAGCTATAAACTATAAAGCATAAAAAGGAAAAGACCTTGAGAATATTAGTTACAGGTGCTGCTGGTTTTATTGGAGCGCACACTTGTCGCCAATTGCTCGATATGAAAATGAGTGTGATTGGCATAGATAACCTCAATGATTACTATGACACTTCGTTAAAAGATGCACGTATAAATTGGATAAATGATCATGAAAATGCAAATGATTTTTCGTTTGTTAAAATGGATATTGCGCATCGGGATGCAATGGAATCCTTATTTGCTGAACATCAGTTCGATCGAGTCATCCATCTAGCAGCCCAAGCCGGTGTTAGGTTCTCAATTGAAAATCCGCATGCCTATATCGATGCAAACATAGTTGGCTTTATGAACGTGTTGGAAGGATGTCGACATAACAATGTTGAGCATTTGGTCTATGCCTCTTCAAGCTCAGTTTATGGGGCTAATGAAGCCATGCCGTTCAGTGTTGATGATAACGTGGATCATCCAGTATCACTTTACGCAGCAAGTAAAAAGGCAAATGAATTAATGGCCCACACATATAGCCATTTATACAATTTACCAACAACTGGTTTACGCTTCTTCACAGTTTACGGACCTTGGGGCCGACCTGATATGGCTCCCTTTAAGTTCACAAAAGCTATCAGAAACGGTGATCCAATTGATGTTTACAATTATGGTAATCACCGACGTGATTTTACTTACATAGACGATATAGTGTCTGGTGTTGTCAAAACGATGATGAACGTGGCACAAAATAATGAGAATTGGGATGCAAAAAAACCTTCGCCTAGCACAAGTAAAGGTCCTTGGCGTGTTTACAACATTGGTGCGCAAACTCCAGTTCATCTACTTACTTTTATTGAAACGATTGAGAAAGCACTAGGTAAGACTGCAGTGAAAAATTTGCTTCCTATGCAGCAAGGTGATGTACCCGATACTTTTGCAGACGTTGAGGCGTTAGTTAGAGACGTTGGTTATCGACCAAGTATTGGTTTAGATGAGGGAATTACTAAGTTTGTGGATTGGTATAACGAGTTCTATCCTTTATAGCCACTTGGTGTCATTTATTGACTTTAGTTCAGCCAGCAAGGCAGGATATCTGAAGTATTTGAGTAAGTTATGATTTAAATAGTTATTAACAAACTTAAGGATACTCTCCAAAAAGGTTTGAAAAGTGTCAACGTTATTTAGGATGGGTTAACAAACATAAAAAAAGCGCCGGAATGAAGTGACCCCATTAAGTTGGACTCATTTCTAAGCGGCGACCAAGGCCTGATTTCGATATTGTGTCGGACTCAGGCCTTTTAGTTTTAGCTTAATGCGTTCGTTGTTGTAATAATCAATGTATTGTTTGATGTTTTC
>NZ_JBLBVM010000048.1:0-142167 GCF_047250385.1 Glaciecola sp. MF2-115 | reverse complement strand
TTGAAAACATCAAACAATACATTGATTATTACAACAACGAACGCATTAAGCTAAAACTAAAAGGCCTGAGTCCGACACAATATCGAAATCAGGCCTTGGTCGCCGCTTAGAAATGAGTCCAACTTAATGGGGTCACTTCAAAATAGACGGTCGCTTTTTTTTACGTTTGATTTTTTGCCTTTGAGTTTCGAGACAAATGTTTAATCAACACTGAGCCTAGTCGCTCATTTCTTATCACGATCAATCAAGATTTGAATCTGCCCCTTAAGTTCTTGAAGTTGATCTTGAAGTTCATTCATCGAAGGTTCTGATTTTAATCTTTCCTTGTGCATTTCCTCATCCATCACCCCTACAACAATCCCGATGACCATATTCAAAAAGGCAAAAGCAGTGAAGAATATAAAGGTCATGTAGAACAGCCAACTCATCGGATAGACCTCCATTGTCTCATACTGGATGTCTGTCCAATCTTCGAAAGTCATAACTCTGAACAGGGTCAGCATTGAAATAGCAATATTCCCCCACAAGACTGGATTAATATCATGGAATAAGAAACTGCCAATCGCCGCGTAAATATAGAAGATGATGAACATGAGCAAAACAACATATCCTAATCTCGGCAAAGCCTGCAGCAATGAATTGATGAGTATCCTTAGCTCTGGAATAATCGATATCATCCGTAACACTCTGAAAATCCGCACCAGTCTTGCAAGTAACGCCATTTCAGACTCGTTGATTGGGATTAAAGAGATGACGACGACGATAGTGTCAAATACATTCCAACCCGACTTAAAAAAGTCCTTTTTCTTCTCTTCAGAGAAGAACCTAACCATTATCTCAAACAAGAAAAACATCGTTATAAAAACATCGAGGTATTTTGTGATCAATAGCGATGTAGGTGACAAATCATAGGTTTTGGCACCGATTTCTAGAGCAGAGACGATAATAACGGTGATAACAAAAAACTCAAAAAAACGATTTTGTTTCAAGTCAAACAGGGATTTACGCATGGATTCGAACATAAGAGTGAAAGCCACTTATTAGTAGTTGAAAAGGCACTACCGAATGTAGTGCCTGATAAGATTATTTAAAGGCCGTATTTCGCCTTTAGTTGAGCGAGTCTTTCTGTTGACTTCGGTAGCGTGAATTCAAATGATTCAATTCTGCGTTTCGCAATCATTTTGCTATCGTTCAATAATAAAGTCTCAATGTAGTTCAAGTATATTTCTTCATTTTTGACTTCATCATTCATTACTCGATTATAGGCGTCTAATGCTTCTTTATTTTTATTCTGACGAATAAGAATCTGGGCATATGTGTCTACCGTTGCGGCATTGTTGGGTTTTAAATCAAACGCTCGTTTTGCAAAAGTAAATGCTTCGTTCAACTTATTTTCTTCCATCAATAAGTAAGCGAGATTGTTCAGCACCACGAAATTGTCTTTATTAAGACTAAGCGCTTCTTGATACTTTGTAATGGCAGTTGCTCTGTCTTTACCTATTTCTTTCTCTGCAAGCAGCATCAGGGCACTCAAGTCTTTGCTATTATCTGCTGAGTATGTTTTCAATAATTCGTAAGACTTATCATTTTGACCAGATAAATCATAAGCCATTACAAGTACCTGTAAGTTCTTAGAGTTTTGGTTAGCTTCAAAAGCAACTTCAGCATCAGCTACTGCAGCAGCCGGATTGCGCTCACGAAGTTTGATCCGCGCCATCACGCCACGAACAAATGGTAGCTTTTGCACATTATCATTGAGCCCAGCGATCACTTTCTTAGCATTCGCAACATCACCCGACATAACATAGAAGTAACTTTGCAGTACTTGAATTTGAATGTCATCCCTAGCCTCTAAAAACCGTTTAGTTAGTGCTAAGCCGTCTGAGTATTTATTTTGACTATCTAAGAGCAGTAATTGTCCTAAGGCCGCCTCAATGTTGTTTGGTGACAAATTAATCCAACTTTCATAGTGTTCTTCAGCTTCTTTAATTAAACCAGATTGAAGTAAGGCCAAGCCTTTACTTGGCCAGAATGCATTTGGTGCACTTTTATCAGCTGGAATTTTATTAAGTAGATCTAAAGCCTTATCGTAATTTAACTCACTTGCATGCATTCTTGCAGTCAACACGGCTAAATTCGCGTTATCAGGCGCATTTTTCAAAGCTGCTAAGACTGGTGTAAGCCCTTCATCTGTTTTCCCTTGTTTCTGTTTAATTGCAAAATACGCCGTTAATGCAGACAAGTAATCGGGAGTGCTAGATATAATTCTATCGAGCTTAACTAGCGCAGAGTCTAAATCCTCATTTCGAATATCAAGACCCACAAGTGCCATTTGAACTTTGTTATTGTTTGGAGCAACCGCAGATGCGCTTAAAAACTCGGCTTCAGCTTTCGCCAAATCGTTCTTTCTTAATGCAACTTCGCCCGCGAGCAAGAAGCCCTGAGGATCATTACTAGCTTCTCTCTTCCACTCTTCTGAGAGAGCTAACGCTTTGTCGAGTTGATTCGTGGCTAGGTAGGCAGTTGCCAATGTGGTTTTAGCCGTTATTGATTCCGGCGATTTAGCAACCGCATTTTCTAAGTCAAGAACCCCATCAATGTTATTAAGGCTTAATTTTAATACGCCTAAACGAGTTAAATCATCCGCGGTTTCACTAATATTTTCGACTCTTTCAACAACGGCTTGTGCTTTTTTTGCTTCTCCAGATTGTAATAACTCATATCCAGCAGATGAGAACAGGCTTGCATCAGCAGCTGTCAGACTATCTAATCGCTTTAGCACTTCTGACGCTTCTGTTGTCATGCCAGTTTGCAATTGGCTTGCGGCTAGGATTCTTAAACCTGGATGATTGTCTGGCAATGATCCAGCGATCGTTGATAAATGCGTAACTGCCGCAGCGAAATCCCCCTGTTGGAAGGCACTGTAACCTGCCACTAATCTTACAACAGGATCAGCTCGCCCATTGCTAACAGATATTTCAGAGTATTTTTGAGCGTTTGCAAAGTCTTTATCAGCTGCTCGTATAACCCCTTTCAACTGGTTCAGTAAAGGGTTCTGCTCATTGATTTTCAACAAATGATCAACATGAACTTCAGCTTCTTCAGTTCTGCCTTGCTCAACCAACATATTAGCCAGCGCGAACCTTGTCTCAATATCCTCAGGCGCTGCTTTGACATATTTCGCATACACATCGGCAGCTTCGCTTGGTTGTTGATTCAATAAATAAAGTCTTGCTGTAATACTCAGTACATCTTTATTCAGTGGTGCCTGATTCTGCAACGCAATCGCTTCTGTAAGTGCCTTTTCATTTTCTTCCGCTAACACAGTTTTGAGCACGCCAACAAGACCTTTGTATACTGAGTTAGTGTCGAGCTTTTGTAGCTCTTCGATAAGCAATGACGCTTCCGCATTTTTATCAAGTTGAATAAGTGATTGTGCTTTGAAGTAGCCAATTTCAGCTTTTTCTACTGAAGTTAGTTCAGCCATGTCATGATCTATTTCTTCTAGCGCTGCATTTGCTCCAGTGCGCTGATATGCTCGAGCTAGTAATGGAATCGTTTTTGAAGCGGAATAACCTAACTCCATTGCTCTGTTAAGTTCTTTCTCTGCGGCTTGATATTTTTTCTGTTCTAAGTATAAATTACCCAGTTCAAAACGAGCTTCAGCTTGTTTGGGGTCTAGTTGAATCGCATTTTTCAGCTCGACAATCGCTGCTTGTTGATCACCATTGACAACAAATTCTTTAGCAGCAGCAATGTGCTCTTCACTGGTTTTTTGGCTGCATGCACTCAATCCAATTAGCGATGATAATAAAAGCGCCGCAATCGATAGCTTCTTTATTTTTGTTTTATTTGAGAAAAAAGTACTATGTGTACTATTTATTTGCTGACGATTTTGGTTGGTATTTTTCATTCTACTATTCACTTTAATTCCTATTCCCTTGTATTTTGACTTACTATTGAAATACAAAAAATATTCATATTTCAATTAATTACTAACTAACTCAGTTGGTTACAAACTAAGCGATAGTAATGATGGTAAGTTATCGCTAATTCTTATATAATCCGATTTTTACGAAGGCTCTCGCACCCTCTCTGCAATGCCCCCATTCAGTCTATCAGGATACCCGATGACCGACACTGTCGATGTTACATTTAAAGATTTAAATCTTCCAACGCAATTATTACAAGCGTTAGAGAAAGTAGGCTATGAAAAGCCATCTCCAATACAAGCCAAGAGTATTCCACTTTTACTCGATGGTCACGACCTTTTGGGCCAAGCTCAAACAGGTACTGGTAAAACAGCCGCATTTGCGCTACCAATGTTAGCAAACATTGATCCAGACGAAAACTTTACACAACTGTTAGTACTAGCTCCGACACGCGAACTTGCTATCCAAGTCGCTGAAGCGTTTCAGGTTTATGCCAGTTTTTCTAAAAAGATTCGAGTTCTACCAGTATACGGTGGTCAATCTTATGATAACCAAATTCGCCAGCTAAAGCGTGGCGTTCAAGTGGTTGTTGGTACACCGGGTCGAATTATCGACCATATCAAACGTAAAACACTGAAATTAGACAAGTTAAGATTCTTAGTGCTTGATGAAGCTGATGAAATGCTAAGAATGGGTTTCATCGACGACGTTGAGTTGATACTAAGTCATGCACCTGCAGAACGTCAAACGGCGTTATTCAGTGCAACAATGCCTGACGCGATCAAGAAAATAACCAAACGTTATTTGAAAGATCCACAACACGTCAAAATTGAATCAACCGTTTCTAGTGCTAGCATGATTAAGCAACGATACTGCCAAGTAGCTGGGCATCATAAGTTAGAAGCTTTGACGCGTATCATGGAAGTTGAAGAATTCGACGGCATGATTATCTTTGTTCGCACCAAGACGGCAACGGTTGAATTAGCTGACAAATTAACTGCTCGCGGATATGACGTAGAGCCT
Organism: Glaciecola sp. MF2-115; assembly: GCF_047250385.1. Lineage (NCBI taxonomy): Bacteria > Pseudomonadati > Pseudomonadota > Gammaproteobacteria > Alteromonadales > Alteromonadaceae > Glaciecola > Glaciecola sp. MF2-115. The sequence goes on along the minus strand of NZ_JBLBVM010000048.1, from coordinate 137,212 downwards.
TTAAACGGTGACATTCCTCAGAATGCACGTGAAAGAACAGTAGAGAAATTAAAGCGTGGTGATATCGATATTCTTGTAGCAACGGACGTTGTTGCTCGTGGTCTTGATGTTGAACGCGTTAGTCACGTCATTAACTTTGATATCCCATACGATACTGAATCATATGTTCACCGTATTGGCAGAACAGGCCGTGCCGGTAGAACAGGTGATGCAATCTTGTTCATCTCTCACCGTGAAAAACGTTTGTTGTTCGCGATTGAGAAAGCAACGAAGCAACGTATAGAAAACATGGATATTCCTTCAATTTCACAATTGAATGAATCACGTTTGGTTCGCTTCAAGCAAAGCATTGTCGAAGCGATGAAAGATGAATCAATTGAGTCATATATTCCGATTGTTGAGTCTATTATGGAAGAAACGGAAGCTTCTCCAGATGTCATCATGGCAGCACTAGCTAAAGTTGCGCAAGGCGATGAACCATTATTGCTTAAAGAGTCTGATCGTCCTGATTTGCATAGCAAACCAACGTTTAATGACCGCAATGATCGTGGTGATCGCGATAACGGCAGAAGACAAGGACGCAATGAACGCAATGAGCGTGGCAGGAATGACCGCAATGATAGAAAACCGCGTCAACCAAGAGGCAACAGCACTCCTGATGAAGGTATGCAACGTTTCAGAATTGAAGTTGGTCATTCGCACGGCGCTAAGCCAGGTAATATCGTTGGCGCAATCGCCAATGAAGCAAACATTAGCAGCAAGAACATAGGTGCAATTGAAATCTATGACAACTTCACAACTGTTGATTTGCCAAAAGGCATGCCAAATGAAACTAAAGAAACGCTAATGAAAACACGCGTTGCTGGTCAAAGATTAAATTTACGCGAGTGGTCGGACACTCCACCAAAGCGTAAAAAATAATATTCTTTACCAAAAATTTTAAAGCCACTTTATGTGGCTTTTTTTATGCCCGCAATTCAAAACAAAGACACACCTTATTTAACTCTTATTCTTTAACTCCCGAATAAAGTTGCCTAAATAAAGACACACCTATTTCCAATGAAAATCATATAGCGTTAACAAAATAGTCATCGCAACCAAACTCAAAAACACCGCACATATTATTCCAAAACGTAATATCACCTGTAAAAATATTGCTTTATAAGAATAAGCAATAAAGTCATAATCAACATAGTTTATTTTTAAAGTGCAATTCAAATGAAGTATTTCCCAATATTCGTCGATGCTGAACACATTCATTGCTTACTCGTGGGAGCAGGCGAAGTAGCAGCTCGAAAATGCGAACTACTTTTAAAAACCCCAGCAAAAATCACTATCGTTGCCCCCTGGATATGTGAAAGTGTCAAACGATTAGTTGAAGAATCAGAGCAAATCACATTTATTGAACGAAAGTTTGAAGATCAAGACATCGATGGTAAGCAAATGATTTTCGTTGCCACTGACGATGAACTGATAAACAAACACATACATGACATCGCACATGCAAAGCACTTGCTCGTTAACGTTGTTGATAACACACCACTATGTAAATTTATTACCCCATCAATAGTTGATCGCTCGCCTATCATCATTGCAATGAGTAGCGGAGGAGTCGCTCCGGTTTTGTTGCGCTACTTGCGTCAAAAATTAGAAAGTGTAATTCCTAATAAAGTAAAATTACTCGGTAATTTTTCTGAGAAGTTTCGTAGTACCGTCAAAGACGCACTTGGCTCAGTTACAGACAGACGCTACTTTTGGGAAGAAGTGTTAGATGGTGATATTGGTGAATCCATTCTGCAAGGTAACAGTAAGCAAGCTGAAGCAAAATTTGATAAGGCACTTATCGCTTATAGGAATGGTGATAAGCCAACCGGTCAAGTTTATTTAGTCGGTGCAGGGCCAGGTGATCCTGATTTACTCACCTTCAGAGCGTTAAGACTTATGCAAAAAGCAGATATCGTCGTTTATGATCGTTTAGTGAGCCCAGATATATTGGAGTTAGTGCGTAGAGATGCAGAAAAAATTTATGTAGGTAAAGAAAAAAGTAATCACACGATCCCTCAAGAAGACATTAATGAGTTACTGGCGAGAAAAGCTTTAGATGGCAATAGGGTTGTCAGGTTAAAGGGCGGCGACCCGTTTATCTTCGGGCGAGGTGGTGAAGAAATAGAAACATTAGTAGAGCATGGTGTTGACTTTCAAGTTGTCCCTGGGATCACTGCAGCAACTGGTGCAGCAAGCTATGCTGGCATTCCGCTAACTCATAGAGACCACGCACAGTCAGTCACTTTTACGACTGGCCATTTACGAGACAACACCATTAACTTGAATTGGCCAGCTTTGGTGCAACAGAATCACACCCTTGTTTTCTATATGGGCCTAACGGGCTTACCGATAATCTGTGAAAAGCTTATCGAACATGGCATGCCCAAAGAAATGCCCATCGCACTAGTACAATCTGCCACCCGAGAAGATCAAAAAGTTGTAACTGGCACTCTTGAGGATATTGTCGATAATCCTAATACGGCGTTGTTAAAACCGCCAACATTGATTATTGTAGGTACAGTCGTTAATTTACACTCTTCACTTAACTGGTTTTCACAAGGAAATGTGCACCAATAAAAATTTGGGGTTATTTCATGCACAACCTGTTAAAAGTAATCGTTAGCCTTATTATAATTAGCGGAGCACTAATATCGTCTGCAAGTTATGCTCAACAAAAACACTTTTATAAACTCAACACAAATGCAGGAGTTGAACTCAATTATCAATGGTTGAGCCTTGATGGTCCTCGGCAATTAAAATTCACTCTTTTACAATCAGATATAGAAGCTTTACCTAATTCGGCCCCAGCTTACAATCCAATGTTAGCGCAAAACCACATTCATAGAACTTTGCTTGAATATGCCCAAACCATTGATCCAAAAGTTGCAAGAATTAACATTAAACGTTCTGGTAGCTCATTAAATATGGAAGTGTCAGGAAGCTCTGAAACAAAAATAAACGAAATTACAGAAACTCTGAGTAGCAAACATACTCAAGCAGAAACAGAATATTTAGCTAAAAACTACTACACACCCTTTCAAAATGAATATGGTCAAATGGCCATCAAGCAAGATCATCGCCGCTACGCGATTGAAAGCAGCGACAATCTTGAGAGTGTTGTAGAATCCATCAAAAAACAATTGAATAAGCCCAATAACAGCAGAGAGTTTATTAATTTTACTTTGGATTGGTTACAAACGATTCCATACGACACACTTGAGAACCGCATTTCTTCAAATGGTTCAGGCTTCGCCGCCCCCAAACAACTTATACTCAACAACAAGGGAGACTGCGACAGCAAATCAACTTTGTTTCTTGCGCTCTTGAAAGCCTACAACCCAAACATCTCCGTAAAAATGATTTTCCTACCTCAACACGCATTGGTTGGTATAAGCATGAAAGCGGAAAAGAATGATATTGCGATTGAACAAGATGGTGTGACTTACATACTCGCGGAACCTACTGGAGCAGCGCAACTACCACTTGGAGAAATAGCCCCCTCAAGCATGATGTATGTGCGCAACCGTCAATTCACAACGGAAATGTTCTAACTCCAAGACCGTTAATAAAGACACACCTATTTGCGGTGCCACCAACATTCAACATTCCTTAAACAAAGACACACCTTTTTTCGGTGATAATTAGCATGCAGTAAATAGAAACAAATAACCTATCCGTTTATAAACCTTAAATAGGTGTGTCCTTATTCCCAACTTTACAGATAAAAGTGGTGATAAGATAAAGGAGAGTTGCAGATCTATCCGATTGCATCTATTGTTCGTGGCAGAATGTGCGTTTGGTCGTCAGATCAACCGAATAAAGACACATCATCTCAGCATTGATTAACTCACAGCAGAAGACAAATAATGATGACAACAAGACAAAAACTTATTCCCCTACTACTCTCGGGCTTACTTAGTTTTAGTGCAGTTAGTATTGCCGACGAGCATGAGGAAATAGAAAAAGAAGAAAAACCTTATGCGACTTGGGACGTACTCAATCCGCCTATGCCATTATCTAGCATCGAAATAAGCACCAACGAAACAACTTGGTCTAGTCTCGACGTCAGCCCCAACGGCAAACAGTTCGTATTTGACATGCTAGGTGATATTTTCATCGCCAGCACTGACGGCGGTGATGCAAAAGCCTTAACCCAAGACTTTGCATGGAACATCCATCCAACAATCAGTCCAGATGGTAAACAAATCGCATTTATTTCAGATCGCGACGGTTTATCAAACGTCTGGGTAATGGACACCAACGGCGAAAACCTTCGCCAAGTAACAAAAGAAAAGAAGAACTTGATTCACTCTCCGAAATGGAGCCCCGATGGCGAGTACATTGTCGTCAACAAGGGGATCATGTCTAGTCGAAGTATCCCAGCTGGTGAAATTTGGCTTTATCATCAAAGTGGTGGTAACGGCTTAGCAATTAAAACCAGAGTGAATGGCAAAGCCGATCAGAAAAACATTACTGACCCTGCATTTTCGCCTGACGGCAAATACATATACTACACAAGAGACGTTACAGGAGGCTCAAGATTTAGTTACAACCGTGACGCATTGAAAGGTCTATTCGCTATCATTCGCTATGACCGCGAAACCGGTGAAGAAGAACGCTACATATCAGGTACTGGCGGTGCAGTCGTACCTACCCCATCACCAGATGGTAAATACATTGCGTTTATACGCCGTGTTAAAAGTCAAACAGCCTTATTCTTGAAGGACATCAAAACCGGCGATGAAAAAGCAATTTTCATGGACCTAGAACGCGATATGCAAGAAGGCTTCGGAAGTGAAGGTTACTTTGCGTATTTCGATTGGACGCCTGATTCCAAGCAAATTATGTTTTGGACTGGCGGTAAGTTCCACAAATTAGCGATTAAAGATAAATCGCTAACCACGATTGATGTCAATATCAAATCAACAATACAGTACGCTGATGCTTTGCGCTTCGAAGTTGATGTCGCTCCAGATGAATTTGATGTGAAGGCTATTCGATGGGCGCAAAAGTCACCTAACGGCAAAACAGTGCTATTCCAAGCGCTTGGCAAACTTTATGTCAAAGATATTAAAAGTGGTAAGGTCAAACGACTAAGTAAGCAAAATGACCACGACGAATACTACCCTCGCTATTCCAATGATGGTAAGAAAATCGTATATACAACCTGGAGTGATAAAGGCCAAGGCGATATCCGAGTTATCTCTGCCAATGGTGGTAAAGGAAAAATAGTTAGCATATCAAAAGGCCACTATATAGAGCCGAGCTTTTCAACTGATGGAAAGTTAATTGCTTATCGCAAATTTACTGGGGGTTATCTTCTAGATCCAACAAACTCAATTGATCCCGGCATCTATGTACTCAACTTGAAAGAAAAAACCACAGAGCGTGTTTCCAAACGAGGAGTTGAACCACATTTCTCTGCTGGCAATGACCGTGTTTACTTCACTGAATCTGTGGGCGGTACCCCTTATTCAGAAACTCAGTTTTCGAGTGTGAACTTAAGAGGCGAAGACAAGCGCATTCATCTATACGGTGCCGATAAAGTGAGTGAATATCGCTTATCTCACGACAAAAAATGGATCGCGTTCGTGCATCAATACAATACTTTCGTGGCACCATTTGCAGATAATGGCCAGAAAATATCTATCGGCCCTAAGATGTCCTCGTTACCGGTTAAACAACTATCAGCGCGCTCAGGCAACTATATGACATGGAGCCCAGATAATGCATCTGTTGGCTGGTCACATGGTCCACGCTATTTCGAAAGAAGTTTGGATGAATCATTTAGCTTCTTAGCCGAGAACGAAGCAGAATTACCTGAACCTTTGAACGAAGGTATGGAATTAGGCTTCAAAGCTAAATCTCACAAACCAAATCGCTACACCGCAATAGTAGGTGGAAAAGTAGTGACGATGCGTGATGCTGATAATCAACAAGAAGTAATTGAGAATGGCGTTGTACTCATTAAAAATAACATCATAGAAGCCGTCGGTAACAAAGCTGATATTACCGTTCCTAGTGATGCACTGATAATTGATGCCGCAGGCAAAACCGTTATTCCTGGGCTTATTGATGCTCATGCACACGGAGCACAAGGTCGAAGCGAAATAATTCCTGAGCAAAACTGGAGCCAATACTCAAATCTGGCATTTGGTGTTACTACTATTCATGATCCTTCAAACGATACGACAGAAATCATGGCTGCGAGTGAACTACAGCGCACAGGACAACGAGTTGCACCGCGAATCTATTCGACAGGTACAATTTTATATGGTGCAGAAGCATTGAGTTATAAAGCGGTCATTAATGATTATAATGACGCGTTTTATCATGTACAACGCTTGAAAGACCTTGGAGCTATTTCAGTTAAAAGTTACAACCAACCTCGACGTGATCAACGTCAACAAGTGCTTGTAGCCTCTAAAAACCAAGACATGATGGTAGTGCCGGAAGGTGGTGGTAAATTCCAACAAAACATTTCGATGCTTGTAGATGGACACACCGGCTTAGAGCATAGTCTTCCAATTGCCAATGGTTACAGTGACCTAACTCAATTATGGAAAGCCACTAAGTTCGGATATACACCGACTTTCGTTGTGTCTTACGGTGGCTTAACTGGTGAGACGTATTTCTATGATCGTAGCAACGTATGGGAAAACGAGCGCCTTATGCGATATACGCCTCACTTCCTGGTCGATCGCAATATTCGCCGTCCAAAAGCGCCGGATGATCATTACAACCACTATGCTGTCGCTAAATACGCGAAAGAACTTCGTGATAATGGTGTTAGCGTGCACATCGGTGCGCATGGCCAGCGTGAAGGTTTAGGTGCTCATTGGGAACTATGGTTGATGGAACATGGCGGTTTTACACCATTTGAAGCAATTCGTGGCGGAACAATAGATGGCGCTAAGCATCTTGGAATGGACAAAGCTATTGGCAGCATTGAAGTTGGGAAACTAGCCGATATGGTCATAATAGATGGTGACGTTTTGAGTGATCTTCGCAGAAGTGAATTTGTTGACTATACGGTTATTAATGGTCGTGTATTTGAAGCGGCAACGATGAATGAAGTAGGTAGTAAGAATAAACGTTCTCCTTTCTTCTTCGAAAACGATAACAACATGTTTATGCCAAAACAAACTCAAGAACAAATGGAAGCGAAAGCTCACACTTACCACTGGGTGCATTAATTAACGTAAATTGATTGTTTGAAACAATAAAAAACGCGTCAAATTGGCGCGTTTTTTTATGCCTGATTTATAGCAAAATACCTTGTCTGTACAAAATTAGTACTACAAAGTAGCCAAAGTTACGCGTGACGTGATATTTGAAGCGAAAAATACGCTTTCTTTTTTTAAAGTCTGAATTAACAGAATAAGCCAAAAAATCCCCTGTCAGCATACGTAAAAAACTTAAAAATTCATGCTAAGCTATTATTTACATTAGTATTTTACCACCTGTACCAAGAGTACCTGACCTTCTAGTCTCGATCATAAGTACATCTTTAAAAATGGGACAATATTGCAAAATGTCCCATTTTTAAAAGTATTTGTCCCATTTTTAAACGTCGTTTTTTAGAAACCTCAGTAAGCTTGTTCCCCATACCAAAGAGCAATGACATGAAAACGCTTAACTTCTTTCAGGGAATGAAATACACATGCAACATTCAACAGCACTATTTAGAAAAGAAGCCATAGAAGGCCAGAAAAAATATAATCTCGGTGAGGCTATATTACTGCCAAGAAGCAATCATCAGTATTTAACAGTAGCGCTCGTTTTCTGGTTTTTACTCCTAGGTGCACTACTCATTAATGCCAATTTTAGCAATAAGGTAAGTGTCAGCGGTTGGCTCGTGAGTGCAAAGGCAAGTATTGATATTATGCCTAACGAAACAGGCGGTATTGTCAAATCAACCAATATATACAATGGTCTACATGTCACCAAGGGACAGTTACTTCTTGAAATAGAGCGCACTGCACCTTCGCTCAGTCACTCTAATGTCTCTCAGCAAGTAGCATCGCTAAACGCACAATATACGCTGTTAGAGGAACGACAAGAAATTCTCCAAAACAAATACATACAGCAATTAAAATTAAACGATGGCTTGAAAGAAGGCTATCAAAAACATTTATTGCTCAACGCCAATTTACTCACCAAAGTCAAAGAGCAATTAAAAGACGCAATGGATGAAGAAGCACTTCTTTCATCATTAATACGCACTAAGAACTTAAGCAAAGCCACCTTTAATATTCAAAAAGAAAAACGTCAGTCCATCGAACTTCAATCAGCCCAATTGCAATCTGCGAAGCTAGAGCTTGAGGATAAATTACAATCCACTGAACAAAGCAGAATCAGTAATAAGCTTGAATTAGAAGAAGCTCTCAATGCCTTAGCATCAAAAATGAAGGCCCTAAAGTTGGAATTGGAAGCCTCCAAAATGTCACGCAACTACGTAATTAAAAGCCCCATCGATGGCATTGTTCATAACTTACAGATTAATAGCGGAGAAACAATTCATTCACAGCTACCATTGATGCAAATAACGCCTTTAAACACTCCCTTAAAAGCAAGACTCTATATTCCGTCTAATCATATTGGATTTATTGAAGAAGGCCAATTAGTTCAGTTAAGACTCAAGGCCTTCCCCTATCAAAAGTTTGGCATGGCAAAGGCGATAGTTAGTCAAGTCTCACAACAAATTTTGCTGCCACATCAAGTAAAGAACTTACCAATACAATTATCAGAGCCAGTCTTTATTGTTGAAGCCGAACTGAGCGAGCAATACATGAGTGCAAATGGCACACCAGTTGATTTGAAGGCAGGCATGCTTTTGCAAGCCAATGTCACTCTAGCAGAGCGTAGCTTATTGGAATGGTTATTGAGCCCAATTTATAGTTTGCGAGGACAATTCTAATGCTATTTAAAACAAACAATAAACACACAAATGAAGAAGATGCTCGTAACCCCGATTCGCGTAGAAGCGTCGCTAACAAACTAAACAAAGTTTTAAACTTTTCATCCAAAACGAGGCTAAACGTTGTGATGCAAGCGGAAGCAAGTGAATGCGGACTAGCCTGTATCGTAATGATCGCCAACTATTACGGTAACTACATTAGTTTAGACAAACTTCGCCAGCGGAACCCGATATCGAATCAAGGCAGCAACTTAAACCAGATAATGCAGATTGGCGACCTATTGGGAATGTCGAGCCGAGCACTAAAAGTGGAGCTTTCGGAACTTAATCAACTCAACACGCCGTGCATTTTGCATTGGAATTTTCAACACTTTGTAGTACTCACTAAAGTAAGTAAGTCGCATTGCACAATTGCAGACCCAGCACTGGGAACTAGGAATCTCACTAGGCAACAGGTCAGCGAAGCTTTCACGGGTGTGGCTATTGAAATGCAGCCGAACAAAAAATTTAAACAAGCTGATGCCTCGCAAAAACTAGAGCTTAAGCATTTCCTGACCAAATCGATTGGCCTTAAGAGACAATTAACAATACTATTTTCTTTAAGTTTATTGCTCCAACTATTTGCCATTGCCAGTCCCTTCTATATGCAAACAGTGATTGATGAAGTCCTGATAAAATCCGATATTTCGTTGCTAACCGTTTTAGCCATTGCGTTTGCACTCTTGCTACTTATTGACACACTGACGAGTTTACTGCGAGAGCGCGTCATGCTGTATTTTTCAAATCAATTTAGCATCCACATGTCGACTAGAGTATTCACTCACTTATTATCCTTGCCCCTCAATTATTTTCAGAAGAGGCATCTGGGAGATATTGTCAGCAGATTTGGCTCTTTACAGAATATTAGAAAAATTGTTACTTCCGGCATTATTTCGGGGCTGATCGATGGTTTGATGGCGGTAATAATGCTTTTAGTTTTATTTATATATTCCGCAAAATTAGCAATAGTAGTGTGTCTTGTTGTTTTGCTTTATACCTTATTGCGCGGCCTAAGTTTTTCAACAATGAAGCAATTAAATATGGAAGTGATCCATAGCCAGGCGAATGAGAACACACACTTCATGCAAAGTGTTAGAGCCATTAAAACTATTAAGCTCAATAATAATAGTGCTCAACGTGGCTCACAATGGCTCAATTTACTGGGTCGTGCGATGAACAATCAAATCAAGCTTTCAACATGGGAAATCAATATTTTCACTCTAAATAAACTGCTGTTTGGTTTAGAGAACATCCTTATAGTCTATTTAGCGGCGAACTTAGTCACACTGAATCTATTTTCAATAGGCATGCTGTATGCGTTCATGAGCTATAAAAACAAATTTATCAATGCAACTGACGGCTTAATTAACAACTTTATCGAGTTTAAGATGCTAAGAGTTCACTTAGATAGATTAGCCGATATTGTATTTACAGAAAGCGAATTGAATCTGAGTCTTGAGAGCGAAATTAATAATAGTATAGAGAAATTAAGTCCCAAACTCGAAAGTGTATACCACCTCTCAGTGCGTGACTTATCGTTTAAATACCACAACGAACATGACTTTCTTTTTAAAAACCTTAACTTCAATATTGCGAAGGGAAAAAGTGTCGCAATAGTCGGCGCCAGTGGATGCGGCAAATCGAGTTTACTACTGTGCTTGATGGGCCTGAACATTAGCGCGCAAGGCAAGGTCTATATCAATGGGCATTTGTTAAACGCGAGAAACCGTCACCATCATAGTATCGCCGCAGTGCTTCAAGATGACCAACTACTCAGTGGCACTGTGCTTGAGAATATCACTGATTTTGCTGAGCAGAGCAAACTCTCACTCGCTATCGAAGCAAGTAAGACGGCTTGTTTACATGACGACATCATGAGCATGACGATGCAATACAACACCTTGATAGGTGATATGGGAAATTCATTGAGCGGTGGCCAAAAACAAAGACTGCTGCTTGCTAGAGCCCTCTATAAAGAACCAAGTTTATTGTTCCTAGATGAAGCTACAAGCCATCTAGACGCAGCTAACGAGTCGATAATAAACGAAAATTTAAAACACTTGAGCATGACTAAAATCATGATTGCTCATCGACAAGAAACCATTGTGAGTGCAGATATTGTGCTCGCTTTCATTCAGGGTGAATTATGTGATGTCAGCCATCAATATCTCGCCAAATCAACCCAGCAACAACATCAAAACAAGGAATACAATGATGAATATGATAACTCTAATACAAACGCTGTCTAAGCGCGAAAAACAAATTGCAATGAAGATAATGGAGGGCTTACCGAACAAGCTGATTGCAGCTGATTTATTTATAAGTGAACGGACTGTGAAGTTCCATTGCGCCAATATTTATCGCAAGCTAAATATAAGTAACAGAGCAACTCTAATGGCGAACTATTATAAGGACCTATACGATATGGCTTCGTAAAATGACAAGTGACATAAACTAAAATGAAAAGCCCAGGCCCTACTGAATTAATCAGCCTCTCCTGGGCTTTCTATCCTCTAATCTTTGCTCGTAATTTGATAGTACAAATCGAGTGTATTATTCACGCCACTTACTGCTTCTAAATATAACTGGGGAAGTAATTGGTAGTGAACACTTACCTCACTAACAGAATCAAATACGCCAATGCCATAAGTGATCTTAACACCTTCAGCTAATTGACCTGATAACTGCACTTGCGTATCACCGCCTTGCCCAGCAGTTTGTATATTTAAATCTTTAACACCGAGCTTTTGACCTAGGCTACCAATGCCATTTTCACTTCGGCCAACACCGTAGCTTACTAAAGCATTAACCAAAGTCGTATTGGAGTCGGATGACTCACCACCCGCTCCAAAATTATCTGCGCCACTGATGAGGTACGACAATTGCCGTGCTTGTTCCATAGATGGCTCGGAAAAAAGTTCTACCCTTGGCTTAATAGCATTCCCCGTAACACGAATACCCGCAACCACATCGTCTTTAGTGTTCAACGGATTTCGAATTGCCTCTATATCAAATGCAGGTACATCAGGTTGGCCACTAAAACTAATGTCTCCCTTCCTAATTTGAAGGACTTGTGAGTAGGCTTCGTAATCTCCTTTTAGCACTTGAACGATACCGTTCACTCTTGTATTTTTGGCATCAAGTTGAACATTAAGATCTCCGCTTAGCTCGGCTTTCAAGTCCAGTGCATCAAGTTTAACCTCCCCTTTTTTAGCTTTATCAATTAAGATATTTACGTTCACATCAAGAGGGATTGAAGACTGGTTTGCGACCTTCTTCTCATCAACAACAATAATATCTTGAGTCGGTGTCTTGGCACTTGGGGGAAGTGATTTGATCTTTATTCTGGCATAAGGCACTTCAACATCGCCTGCAACAGATAATAAATCGGGTCTTAAATTGATTTTGAGATCAGGTGAAACTTGGAATTTATAAGTTTCGTAGGCAATATCAAGCTTATCCCCCAACACTTGCAAATTCACCAGAAGTGCGTCGCTAAAGTCGAGATCGCCATCGATGCTACCTCTGCCTTCACCAAGCCTAAATTGGCCTGAAAAATCGGCTTTAGAGCCATTAAATACGACTTTTTGATTGTAGTCCGCCAACCTTAATGGATAAGCTTTTAAAATCACAGCACCATCAGCTAAGGTCAGTTCACCTTGCAGTGCAGGCTTGTCTACAGGTCCCTCAAATGTAATGTCGGCGTTAATATCTCCATTGAGCTTCTTCACTTCAGTAATGAATGAAGCAAAATAGGACACGGCAAAGTCGCTGATAACGAGCTTACCTTGATGTTGATAAGGCTGATTGCTTAAATCTAATTGACTATTTAGACTAACCGTTCCAGCTTCGGTACTATCAAAGCTAAAACTACTTTCAATGCTCTTCGGCGTACCTTGAACCTTTGCCTGAATATTCTCTATATTAACCTTGCTATCGTTCGAAACGAGTGTCGCGTTCGCGGCTGATATATCGGCCGAAAAGTTTAGCCCTTGTATTTGCTGCCAGTCCACATCAATGTCGGCATTTAAATCAAGCGAAGATTGCTCAATATCAAACGTTGGTAGAAGCTGGGCAATCCCAGCATTCATTACATTGTAATCGAGTGAAAGTTTGGTTTTTGCAGCTTCTTGTGTGGCATTTACATTGCCGATACACAGCTTATCTGAGCGCCCTTCCCAGCAATGTTGCTCTAACTGTAAACTGAAAGGCTGTAAGTTGATGGCGACTTCTGGCTCACTTTGTAATGAAAGCTCAGCGAAACTAGAAACAATACTGCCTTGTAACCATTTCCCTGACCAGCCAGTATTGTCCGCATTCAGCTTCCCTTTGAAATACTGCTGTGTGATATATTCACCTTCGGGTATATCGAGCCTTAGTGACTGTTCATCTTCATCACCACTAATTTGAAGATCGAGTTGAGGGATATTCTGTCCACCTGTATACAAGTTAACTATTGAGACTTGTGCTTTGGAGGATAATTTATTAGCCATATCGACACTGGCGTCTATCAATGCATCCTCTAAGCGAAGACCTCCAACAACCACCTCTTTAGCATTGGCTTGTATAACAATTTTCGGTTTTTCGATTGAGCCTGATGCATTTCCTCGTGCAAAAAGTTGCCCCTGTAATTCTGGATAAATATCACTTAAGGCTTCTAAATTAAGTTTAAAATCAAGACTTGAAGCACTTACTTTTTCCTGATTTGGGAAATTCACCCCCATCTCAGCCATGGACTCAAGAGCTTGAGATGAATATAAATTTCCTTGCACGTTTAGATTATTTTCACCTTGCGTTAAGCGCACGCCTTGAACCAAAATATTGCCACTTTTTTCCAATTCAGCATCGGCAACTAGTGATAACGGCAAGTTTTGCCAAGAGCCACGCAATGACGCGCCTTGTACACTGCCTGATTGTGTTGTTTCAGTGATGAGGATAGTGTGAGGAACTGAGCCTGAAATAAGCGATTCCAAAGTAGGATTCACCTTGGATAACTTTAAAGAATCGAGAGACAATTTGCCGTTAAACGCCAATTCCGTTTCATTATTCGCATTGGGTGCAATTTTAGCCTTACCTGTATAATCGATATTTCCGATACTTCCACTTAGATTCAATTTTTGAATATCGACCAGCGAACGGGCTTGTAACCTCCTTCCCATTGGCTTGAACAAAGCATTAATCTCCGCATCACTCACTCCCATAAACTCGTCTGATCTAAGCATGCTTGTAAAACGATATCCCTGCATATCCCCGTCAACCCTAGCTTGCAACAAGGACACACCTATTAGCGGTGCTAAATCAGCATCAGTTAGGCTGGGCAGCCAAGCTTTAATCGCGTCCTCTACAGCCGGTTTCAACTCCTCGAGCTTTATATCCGCCTTTAAAGGCAGGTTCAAGGAAGCTAAATCAATTGCAGCGTTGATACTCAATAATTTTTGCTGAGTTGGTAAGTGCGTAAGAGCCAAGTCTATTTTGTTTAAACTACCTTGATTTTTAAGTTCGAAACCTTTGCCATTGTTGAAAATAGGTGTGTCTATTTTTAGCGCTTTTGGTTTGGGTGAGAGGTCCGAAATAGGTGTGTCCTTTTTCAGAGCGTAAAGTAAGATGTTGTGCTCAAAGTTTTTCGCGAAGTTCAACGATGCTTTGAGTTTGAGGTGTGTTGGTGCAAATGCAGGTTCTACTGGGCCTTGGTTTAAACTATCTATTACGACTGTTGTTTCAAGTTTTTGGTTCTTCAAACCTAATTCAAAAGCTAAAATGTCGGTGCATAACACAGTTGAAAACGAATCATCCCCCATTTGTTGCTTAACACACATATTTCGAAGTGTGGCGTTTTTCAAAGCTAACTCAATAGGAATAAAAACTTCTGGGATCTTAATTACTTCATATTGATAGTTGGCTAAGGCACTCAACCATTCCCTTGGCCTTTGTTCGTTTTTAGGTGTCACAGGAGCAACCGGCTTAGTAACATCAGTCGCCTTTGGTAAATTCAACGCCAATGATGCAAAGTCCAAGCGAGTAATATTCAAACGGTCTTGAAAGGAGAGTGACAACAACAAGTCATTGAGTCGCACCATCTCGAAGCTATGTTGAGATAATAGGATTTCGCCTACTTTTAGTTCATTCAAGCTAAGTAAAATAGGAAGCTTAATGAGTTTATTTTTAGTTTCCTCTACTTCTTCAACACTTGCTGGCATATCTCCCAACGCGATATTGACTTTGTTTAAGTGCAGTTTATTGATGCAAACTTCACCGACAAAAAGGCAACTCAGACTTAAATCGAGTGAGATATCACCTAAGCTTGCATCCAAACCCGGTTGTTGCAACTTAACCTGCTTGAGTTGAAGTTCTGAGTATAAGCTTCCGCTCTTGTAGTCAACATTGACACCAAAGCCCCCCTCATTAACGTAGTCTATTGCCCATTTCGTACCTGTACTCGATAAAGCAAAGCTAACGATAAGCGCAATAATGAGAACAAGCGACAACAATGTCCACGATGCTATTTTTAAAAAACGATTGAAAATCCGAGTCTTTGTCATTTTAAATCCCCGGACCTATTGAAAAGTGGAGTCGCCACGTTTTCTCTTCATCACTGAACCCCCTTGCTATATACAATCTTATTGTACCAACAGGAGATAACCAATGCGCACCTAGCCCAGTTCCATAAATGGGCGATTTTCCAAAGTCATTACTTGCGCTACCCGCATCTAAAAAGACAGCCATTCTCCATTCATCGCTAATAGGGTAAGCATACTCTGTGCTGCCAACAGCAAGAAATTGCGCGCCAATAAGTTCTTCCTCACCAGTGGTGTCATCAATTCTCGTTTCACTTACCGAGTTCAAGCCAAAGCCACGCACACTTTGGTCACCACCGACGAAAAACCTCAGACTCGCAGGCACTCTATCAAAATCATTTGTAACAATTGCGCCAGCGTCTCCCCGCAAGATGAAACGGTGTTTACCAAAAGTTCTAATCCATTTAGTTCGAGCCGTAACACGGACTACGTTAATGTCAGAAATAACGCTATCCGATGCTGTTTCTAACGTAAGTTGCTGACGGTCGCCCCAATCTACGAACAAATCACCTTGTTTTCTTACTCGATTAAATGTAATTCCAGGCATTAATAGCTGCGTCGATTGTTCTTCATCGATACCTTGAATAAAGTTTTCATATTCATAACGCAGAAACACAATCTTGTCCCAATCATCTTTTTCCTTCGCTCCGAATTGGCGCTGAACGGCAAGCGTGTATGTCTGGCTATCGCGCTGTTCTTCATTCAGCTCTTGATATCCACCTTGGATTTTTAGAAAGTCATTGAGAGGGTTTGCCATAGGAATGGTGTAAGCCATAGAAACGTTCTTTTTCGGACCTGAAATGTACAATTCAGAGGATAAACTGTGCCCTCGTAAATTCACCCATGGCCTTTTCCAGTTAGCAGTGACTCTTGGTCCCGAGTCAGTAGATGCACCAATACCAAATTGATAAGTGTCTCGCGGTTTGGCTGTAAGTAACACTTCAATGGGCACAATCTTATTTACCTTGTCTTCGCTGCTCATAGCATTAATATTGGCTCTGACAATTACGTTTTCATAGTAGGCGGTTTGTCGAATTGACTGAGTGAACTGACTAATTAGTTGCTGATCAAAATATGCTTCTTCGTTAAAAGGCTTAACGGCTTCAACTAGAGCCATGCCTCTATCCTCTGCAATATAAGATAATGGTCCGAAGCGATAACGTGGACCAAACTTAAACTTCCAGTAGATGTTTGCTTGGTTGTCCGCCAAGCTTACTTGCACTTCATTTTTATCGAGTACGAAATCAAAATAACCAAAGATTAGTGCATAAGACTGAATTCTTGTTTTAATTCCATCGTATTTAGATTGATCTAAAGGTTTTCTCTCAAGGGCTTTCAAGGCGCTAATGAGTTCACTTAGCTCAACAGGAAAATGCGCTTCTTGCATTACTTGTTCATCGAACTCTAAGGTCACAGCATTGACAGACAATTTAGGCCCTAAGTTGACGACTATTAAGACTCCGCCATTTTCAAATGATTTTTTATTGAGATTTTTAAATTCAATCGTTGATTGATAAAAAGAAAAAGCACGGATTGCTGTCGAGACTTTGGTGCGAATTTGCTTCTCGAACTGTGCAATCTCATAATCGTTTTCAGGAAAACTCTGCCCCGCCAAATGTAATTGAATATTATCTACGATTTGGCTGTCTATGCTTTTATTGTCATCTGCAGATTTCACTTCCCACTTTGCAAGCGCGGGAGCATGAAAAACAAAAACAATTAGGATGAGAACGTTGCTGATACAGTATCGGCAACTTGAAAAGAAGGAAATAACCTGCCCCTTAAATTTGTAAGTAAAAACTTCGTAAAAAAACCAAATAGGTGTGTCTTTATTGTCCTAGTATTTGTACGAGACAGCAAGCCTATAGACCAGTTATTATTGTTAAGGTTCACAATCTGGTCGTGCGATCAGTAGCCCGACATTCTTTATTCAACTATTCTAAATGCGTCTGAAGGGAATCAGGCAAATACCTACCACGGATGGTGAGGGCATAGGCTATCTTAAAGACTGGCCTATGTTACTTACTTATTTATTGGTCAATTAACTACTAAGACTGGAAATAAGCATGAAAAATAAAACAGAAAATCACAAGGAATTAAATCAAGAACAACTGCTAGCCGTTTTCGGTGGCGCTCCACTTAACTTCGATCCCGACTATAAAAATGAACCTCTAGCACCACGAAAAATGGGGTTTCCGGATGAGCACGGTTTCACGACAGTTGGTAACGGCAAAGTGCCAATGCCATATGTATAAGCAGTAGTCATACACACAGTTTCAAGGAACTTGTTTTACTATCGACAATAATACTTTCAGCGCGGGTGAGCTAATTCTAAATTAGGCATTCGCGCTTTTTTGTGCAAAGCAAAATGTCCCACTTGAATAGTCAAACTAAGTCTGAACATGCACGTTTAAGACCCACTAGAAATGATTTAAGCATCTAGAAGAACAAAACCCCAAAAACGAAAAGTTAGTGGGGTTTCAATCAAATATTAAACGCTATGTCCATTGCGGTTGACTAGACCAGCAACGCCGCTTCTTTTACTTGTGAAAATTGCTCATTTTGACGAGCTTATTTATATTTTCAGTCTAAATAAACGCTTATCTAGCAAGGTATAAAAGCAAAGACTTACGCCTTAAGAAATATACTACAGTATAAATCTGCTTAAGTCTTCATTATCCGCTAAATTTTCCAAGTGGTGGTTAACATATTCTTTATCAATCACCAAAGATTCCCCTGCCTTGTCAGAAGCCTCAAATGAAATTTCCTCCATCAAGCGCTCCAGCACAGTGTAAAGACGACGCGCACCAATATTTTCGGTTTTCTCGTTCACTTGCCATGCAACTTCCGCAATTCGCTGAATACCAGACTCGGTGAAATCGATATCCACTCCTTCAGTCTTCAATAATGCTTTGTATTGCAAAGTAAGAGAAGCATCTGGTTCCGTTAGGATTCTTACGAAGTCTTCCACGCGCAACGCCGACAACTCGACTCTAATTGGAAGGCGTCCTTGCAGCTCTGGAATTAAGTCAGATGGTTTAGCCATTTGAAATGCGCCAGAAGCGATAAACAAAATATGATCGGTTTTAACCATGCCATGCTTGGTGGACACTGTTGAGCCTTCAACTAAGGGTAATAGATCGCGTTGAACACCTTCTCTTGATACGTCACCGGATTGATTACCTTCTCGCTTACAAATTTTGTCAATCTCATCGATAAAAACAATACCATTTTGCTCAAGAGACTCAATCGCCGTTTCTTTTAAATCCTGTTGATTCACTAATTTGCTTGATTCTTCTTCTATTAAGAGCTTGAACGCGTCTTTAACTTTCAGCTTCTTCTTCTTTTTACTATTTTCACCAGAGAGGTTTTGAAACATACCTTGCAGTTGATTGGTCATTTCTTCCATGCCTGGAGGCGCCATAATTTCAACGCCAACTTGTGGAAGAGCCACATCTAACTCTATTTCTTTATCATCTAGTTGGCCTTCTCGTAATTTCTTGCGAAATACTTGACGCGTCCCTTTATCTTGATTCTCTTCGCGCTCCCCTGTAGCACTTTTCGCAGGGGGCAATAAGATATCTAAGATTCGTTCTTCAGCAGCTTCTTCCGCGCGATATTTCACTTTCTTCGCGGCATCTTCTTTGGTCATTTTCACCGCGATGTCTGCTAGATCACGTATTATCGTTTCAACTTCTTTACCAACATAACCAACTTCAGTAAATTTTGTTGCCTCGACTTTTATGAAGGGAGCATTCGCCAATTTAGCCAATCGACGTGCGATTTCAGTTTTACCTACACCCGTTGGTCCAATCATTAAAATGTTCTTAGGTGTAACTTCTTGGCGAAGTTCAGGCTCAAGTTGCATCCGGCGCCAGCGATTTCGCAGTGCGATAGAGACGGCTTTTTTAGCATCAGATTGACCAATAATGTGCTTATCTAATGCATGTACAATTTCTCTGGGAGTCATTTCTGACATAGTCTAGTACCTTTGATTAGCTTGCCAAACGGTCCTAATAGTAAACGTTCAGGCAGGATAATTTAAAAATGGGATTAATAATCGAGTGTTTCAATGGTTTGATTTTGATTGGTAAACACGCAAATATCGCCAGCAATTGTTAAGCTCTTTTCAGCGATTTCCTGTGCACTTAACTCTGTATTTGCAAACAATGCAGTCGCTGCAGCTTGGGCAAAGGGTCCACCAGAACCAATAGCGATGAGATCTTGCTCTGGTTGTATCACGTCACCATTACCGGTAATGATCAATGATGCACTATGATCTGCCACTGCTAACAATGCTTCTAACTTTCTCAGCATACGATCCGTTCGCCAGTCTTTGGCTAACTCTACTGCCGCTTTAGTTAGGTGACCTTGGTGCATTTCTAGTTTTGATTCAAAGCGTTCAAACAGAGTAAATGCGTCGGCAGTTCCACCAGCAAAGCCAGCCAGCACTTTGTCGTTATAAAGACGTCTAACCTTACGTGCGTTTCCCTTCATAACGGTATTGCCAAGTGACACTTGGCCATCACCCGCAATCACTACTTGATTGCCTCGACGAACTGATACGATCGTTGTCATGTAAACTCCTATTTAATACCGTCTAATTTCTGTTAGTCAGTAATAAGTGGGGGGCGTTCAAACAATTTCAAGTCTCGATTTAAGGTCCGACACTATGTTTAATGAAGTAAACAGGAAATTAAACTAATCCCAATTCCAAATCTGGCAACGATTGACCCGAGCAGATCGCAAACTATGACGGTCTCTTTCGGCGTCTCGCTTAGTATCATAAGGGCCAAGAACAACGCGATACCAAATACCTTTGGAGCCTTTACTCTCCAATACCTGAGATTCCATTCCTTGGAATGCTATCGTCGCTTTTAATTCTTCAGCCTGAGTTTGTTTTCGAAATGAACCGCATTGCATTAGGTAACGGCGATCAGAATTAGGCAATTCCTCCACTTCAACTTCAACAGAATAGGAAGGCAAACCCTCGATGAACTCCCATTCTTCTTCTGCAAGAACAGGTAAGGGATCTTTTTCATCGCTTTGGTTTTTGAAGGTTAATTCACCAAGTGAATTTTCATTGCTAGCCTGCACATTGTTCGCCTGCGTTGCATTGTTCGTAGCGCTTGTTGCCGTACCCTCCTGTACTGCATCGTCACCACCTGCGTCCTTTAAAACCCATAGCCCAAATACAAAACCACCTATAATGGTTATTGCAAAGGCGACTTTGAACCAAGCAATAGTTTGTACAGCTTGTTTTTTCTTCTTTGGACTTTGTTTTTTCTTTTGGCTACGCGCCACGTAATCTCTTTGCGCCATATTATTCTTATATTATCTTTATTTTTGAGTTGGCTTCGAAGGCAGACTATACAAAATTTTACTGAAAAAAACGCGAGAATATTGCACTTTATTTAGCTGAAATCGATGGGTGAAACATCAATACTCCAACGTACCTGTTTACTCACGGGCATTTCAGATAATGCTTTATTTGCTTGTTCTGTCGCTTGTTGTAAGTATTTTCGCGAAGCCGATTGAATAATCAACAGGTTTCGATAGCGCCCTTGTCGTTTTTCAATAAAAGCAGGAAAAGGCCCTAGTACTTTTATATATTTAAATTGTGTAAACAGTTGAGCACACAACTGAAGGAAATGCACCGACAAATGCTTATGGTGCGATTCACTTCGAATACATATTTGATGTTCATGCGGAGGCAAGCATGCATGTTTGCGTTCCAATAAGGCATAGCGTGCAAAATCTGAGAAGCCGTTATTAATGAGATCTTGTAACAATGGATGCTCTGGGCAATGTGTTTGCAGCCACATTTCACCGACTTTATCGCTGCGTCCTGCCCTGCCAGATAGCTGAGTGATTAGCTGCGCTAACTTTTCAGGTGCTCTAAAATCAGCAGAAAAAAGTGCACTATCTACATTCAATATGAGTACTAAGGTGACATCAGGGAAATGATGCCCCTTCGAAAGTATTTGTGTGCCTACGAGTATTTGATACTTCTTTTGGTTGATGTCCTTCAACAACTTAGATAGTTTTCCTTTTCCACGCACAGTATCGCTATCTACTCGCACTGTCGAAAAATCGGGGAAAAGTGACTCCAAGCCTTGCTGTAGCTGTTCTGTCCCAATGCCAAAAGTATCCAATTCATCATGCCCACAGGCGGGACAATTTTTCGGTAGATGCCTAATATCGGCACAACGATGACATTGTAAATTATTAGCACTTTTGTGCACTGTCATCGGATTATCACAACGTTCACAGTTTTCAACGTGACCACATTGATGGCATAGCAAAGCAGGCGCATAACCGCGGCGATTCACAAACACCATGACCTGATTACCAGCATTTAGCTGAACTTGCATCTTATCAATCATGCCTTGCGCAATGCCATATTGCATTGGTTGGCCTTTAATATTCATTAAACGCTGTGCTGGCATTGCTGCACTGCCGGCTCTATTCGGCAACAAGATGTGCCGATACTTCTTCTCTAAAGCATTATGCAGACTCTCTAGGGAGGGTGTTGCACTTCCTAAAACTAAAGGAATATTCAATTGCCTTGCTCGATAAACAGCAATGTCTCTTGCGTGGTACTTTAAATTATCTTGTTGCTTGAAGGATTCGTCATGTTCCTCGTCGACAATGATCATTCCTGGGTTTTTCATTTCGGTAAAGATTGAAGAGCGAGTACCGATGATGATGCCTAGGCGACCCTCTTTAGCTTGCTGCCAAACTTGCAGTCGTTCTGTATCGTTCAAATTGGAATGTAAGGTACCAACTCTAATCCCAAAACGCTTTTCAAAACGCCCCACGGTTTGTGGCGTTAGTCCTATTTCTGGCACTAAAATTAGTACCTGTTTACCCGCAGCCAATAGGGGTTCTATAATTTGCAAATAAACCTCTGTCTTACCGCTTCCTGTCACGCCTTCAATCAACATCGTGTCGAAACTGTTCGCAAGATTGATGGTCGATATCGCCATTGCTTGCTCAACATTTGGAACCGGTTTTTCTGCAATGCTCAACTCAGCCTTCCAATCATTGACCTTTTCAACAAGCTCTATTTTTTCGATCAAGTTCTTTTCAGTCAGCGCTTTGATAATTGCTGGCGTAAATTGTTGCTTAATGATGGAAACGCGCAAGGGTCCTTTCTCAAGCATACGGTATAGATCAAATTGTTTCGCTGAACGAGCTAATAATTCATCTACCTCTTCATGCGCGCTGCTTGCTGGCGTGAGTTGTAAATAACTTTCTGTAGCAACCGAGGGTTTGGTTTTGCCACTTTGTTGTTTCCTCAAAGCGGCTGGTAATAAGGTGTGCAACACTTCTCCAATGGGGTAATGGTAGTACTCACTCATCCATTTTCCCAATTGCAACATTTGCTCAGAGCAAACTGGACTGCTATCGAGCACTTCAAGCACAGACTTTATCTTCGTGATTTCATACTCAGACTCAACGCCAACGCGCAATACAATGCCGACACACTTACGCGGACCAAACGGCACTAGCACTCTACAACCAATGAGAGCATCGTCGCCGCTGTCTGCAACAGCAGCGTTTGACACATCTAGCATGTCAATTTTGTAGTCGAATAATTGCGGCATTGGAACTGAGATGGCCACTTGTATAACTTGCAATGAAACCTCGTTGTTTTTTTAACTATCTAGTCATTCATACTGGTATTTGAGCATGAAATATTAATAATATGATATCAATCTTTGTTGAGTAGCTTCGAAATATTTTACTTAAATATCGTTCTATAACTCGAGATAGCCACAAACTGTATGATTGGCCCTGAATTAAAGCCCATTTCAACAGTTATTTCTTGATTAAGCGCACCAAGTCCATTATCATGCGCGTCCAAATTTCCGCAGTTGAATGTTCAGCTGCTTTTTAATTAATTGCGTTTGGTGTGCAACTTCGGGTTGTATAGCGAGACGGCCTAAATATATAAGGTATCCCAATGAAAGAAGGTATTCACCCTAAGTATGACGTAATCGAAGCAACTTGTTCATGTGGCAACGTCATGAAAGTTGGTTCTACTCTTGGTAAAAACATCAACTTGGACGTATGTTCTTCATGCCACCCATTCTACACTGGTAAGCAACGTAACGTTGACACTGGTGGTCGTGTTGATAAGTTCAAGAAACGTTTTGGTGCACTTAAAGCGAAGTAAGTTCTTATCGAACCCGCTTTATTTGCTAGAAAATTTAAAAAGAGTGCATTGCGCTCTTTTTTTATGCCCGTGTTTTATTGAACTGCATTTTCTGAGCGCTTTCCTCAAACAAATCTCTTATTCCAGTTTCGCTCAGTCCCAATTAACCCGATTAACCCAATTAACCCAATTAACCCAATTAACCCAAAACCAAGTTAAGCTATAGCTAAGTTAATCCAAACATAATATTCATTATAAGCGCTAGATTATAAAACTAAA
Source organism: Glaciecola sp. MF2-115 (assembly GCF_047250385.1). NCBI lineage: Bacteria > Pseudomonadati > Pseudomonadota > Gammaproteobacteria > Alteromonadales > Alteromonadaceae > Glaciecola > Glaciecola sp. MF2-115. The sequence goes on along the minus strand of NZ_JBLBVM010000048.1, from coordinate 113,193 downwards.
TAAAGCCTCAATTACTTATATAAAATCATGGTCTTACCAGTTCTTAATAATTTGCCTTAATGCCTTTTGTTTCCTTCATTGTTGAGCAATATGTGCTACATTTAAATTCTCAGAGAAACTTCCGTGTAAGTGACTCCGAAAACTTACTAAAACAGTATCATAAATACCTTCGAAAGGACCCTGTTCACAATGCCAGATTTTCGCCAACAAGCTCTCGATTATCATGAATTCCCTAAACCAGGCAAAATTAGTGTTGAGCTAACCACACCCGCCGATTCGGTTACTGACTTAGCACTTGCTTATAGTCCCGGTGTTGCAGAGCCAGTTCGTGAGATTGCCGCTGATCCGAGCGCAGCGTATCGCTATACGGCCAAGGGAAACTTGGTGGCGGTAATCACTAATGGTACTGCTATTTTGGGTCTGGGTAATTTAGGACCATTAGCATCAAAACCAGTTATGGAAGGTAAAGCGCTTTTATTTAAACACTTTGCCGGTCTTGATTCGATAGATATCGAAGTGAAACACCGCACCACTGAAGAGTTCATAAATACAGTCGCGAATATTGCTGATACTTTTGGCGGGATCAACTTAGAAGATATTAAAGCACCTGAATGTTTTGAAATCGAACAAGAGTTGATTAAGCGCTGCAAAGTGCCAGTGTTTCATGACGATCAGCACGGAACAGCAATCGTAACCGCCGCTGGCATGCTCAACGCACTAGAAATTCAAGGCAAGAAAATTGAAGAAGCTATATTTGTGTGTATGGGAGCGGGCGCAGCTGCAGTTGCATGCATGCAGCTTCTTATTAAGTGCGGAGCGATGCGCGAGAAAGTGTACATGCTTGATCGCAATGGTGTTATTCACACAAGACGTGAAGAACTCACACCACACAAAGCTTTATTTGCCAACAATACCGACAAACGTACTCTTGAAGACGTACTCGAAGGTGCAGATGTTTTCTTAGGCTTGAGTGGGCCAGACCTTTTACCTCCCGAAGCACTAAAACTGATGGCACCAAACCCTATTGTGTTTGCTTGCTCCAATCCAGATCCTGAAATAAAACCAGAATTAGCACACGCCATAAGAGATGATTTAATAATGGCAACCGGGCGTTCAGATTATCCTAATCAGGTAAACAACGTACTATGTTTCCCGTTTATTTTCAGAGGTGCTTTAGATGTTAGAGCCTCTGTCATAAATGATGAAATGAAAGTTGCAGCGGTTGAAGCTTTGAGAAGTGTATCCAAAGAACCTGTTCCAGAAAAAGTGTTGGTCGCCAGCCAATCTAAATCACTGGAATTTGGCAAAAACTACATTATTCCAAAACCCATGGACCCGAGACTTTGCAAACGTATCGCAACAGCAGTTGCTAAAGCAGCCATTGCATCTGGTGTGGCAAAAATAGAAACTATTCCTGACGATTATTTAGATAATTTCTAGTAAAAAAGGGCGTTCTTCACAAAGAACGCCCTTTCTATTTGAGTCATGTCTCGCTAAGCAGAGATTTATTACGCTGCTGCAGACTCTTTCTTTTGAACTGGCTTGCTCATTAGAATGTAATCATATGCAGCCAAGGACGCTTTAGCTCCTTCACCCATAGCAATTACGATCTGCTTATATGGCACAGTGGTCACATCGCCACAAGCATATATTCCTTCTTCGCTTGTTTGGCCTTTTTCATTAATAATCACTTCACCATATTGTGTTAAATCAACAACACCTTTGAGCATTGTACTATTCGGGACTAAACCGATTTGCACAAATACACCTTGCAATTCTAACTGATGCGCTTCGTTTGTTGCACGGTCGACATACTCAATTGCATTCACTTTGCCATCTTTCGCATGAATCTCTTTAGTCGCGGCATTCTTAATGACTTTGATGTTATCTCGTGCATTGATTTGATCAATCAACACTTGGTCAGCCTTCAATTCAGGTAAGAACTCAAAAACCGTAACTGATTTTACGATCCCTGCTAAATCGAGGGCGGCTTCAACACCTGAATTACCACCACCAATAACGGCAACATCTTTACCTTTGTAGAAAGGACCATCGCAATGAGGACAGTAAGCAACACCGTTACCAATATTCTCTTTCTCGCCAGGGACGCCTAGCTCTCTCCAGTTGGCCCCAGTAGCAACGATAATCGTTTTGGTTTCAATCACTTCACCTGAGGTTAAGGTCAAGGTTTTGATTTCGCCTTTTTCAATCTTGTCGACACGGAGGTGCTCTCGTATAGTCACCTCATAATCGTTGAGGTGCTCCATCAAAGAGGTCGTTAACTGTGGACCGGTCGTCTTAGGCACAGAAATAAGGTTCTCGATCCCCATGGTATCTTTAACTTGACCACCAAAGCGGTCGGCAACAATTGTCACTTTCAAGCCTTTACGTGCTGAGTAAATCGCTGCTGCAACGCCTGCTGGACCACCACCAATAACGGTGACGTCTTGTAAAGGTAACTGCTCGGCATCGTCATTCGCTGCAAACATTTCTGGCTGAGTCTCAGACAGTTTATCAATCAACTTCGCTGTATCAATCTGACCTGTGGCAAACACTTTTCCATTCATGAAGACAGTCGGTACACCTTGGATCCCGTTTTCTTCAACTAAGTCAGGGTAAACACTACCGTCGATCATTTCTGCTTCAATATTGTCGTTTAGCAAAGCAAATTGATTCATTGCTTGCACAACGTCTGGGCATGCGTGGCAGCTCAGGCTCACATAAACCTGAAATTTAAGTGGGTTTACCACTTTCTTGATCATGCTCTGAATGCTCTCATCAAGCTTTAGCTTAACGCCACCGGCTTGCAGCACTGCCAACACGAATGAATTAAATTCATGACCACCAGGCACTCCTGAGAATGTGATACCACTTGGCTTGCCATTTACTTCAAGACCGAAGCTCACTGGACTACGAAAACGTGCTGGCTCATCTCGTTCTTCGAAAATGATTTTTTCAGAAATCGATGCAAATTGACTAAGCATTTCCTTTAGCTCTGCACGCTTCGTATGCTCCCCTGTCTGCAACACTAACGTGACTGATTGCTTCATATCTAGTGTGTATTTTTTTAGTGCATTCAATATATCTTGCGTTAACATTTTTATTCCTTCCTTTCACTTAATTGGGCTGAATAGCAAAGGGCTTCACCATTTATTTTTACCTATTCATCAAAAAAAAGTCGCATAAAAGCCGGCTCAAGAGTTGAACCACAATGTTTGATGAGTAGGTTAATGTAATAGTTGGATAAAATAAAAGGTGAAAGCCTCTGCTTTCAAAATCTGGTTACTTCTACCTTGCTTTGCAGCATCGTGACTTCTCTAACTGTTCTATATATTGGGGAGCGAGCGCTCCCCAATCGTAGATTTTAGCTAAGCTTAGATCTTACCTACAAGATCAAGGCTTGGCGTTAATGTAGCTTGACCTTCTTCCCAAGCTGCTGGGCATACTTCACCGTCATTGTTTGCAACGTACTGAGCCGCTTTTACTTTACGAACCATGTCAGCTGCAGAACGACCAATACCTAAGTCATGGATTTCAGCTACTTTGATGATACCGTCTGGGTTTGCTAAGAAAGTACCACGAAGTGCACGGCCTTCTTCCTCGATCATGATGTCAAAAGCACGAGTTAAAGCGCCAGTTGAATCAGCAAGCATTGGGTATTTAATTGTACCGATTGCGTCGCTCGTGTCATGCCATGCTTTATGTACGAAGTGAGAGTCAGTAGAAACTGAGTAAACTTCTACGCCAAGGCTAAGTAGTTCGTCATGCTTTTTCGCCATGTCTTCTAATTCTGTCGGACATACAAATGTGAAATCCGCTGGGTAGAATAAGAAGATTGACCATTTGCCTTTTACATCTTCGCTAGTGATAGTTTTGAACTCACCATTGTGAAAAGCTTCTACTGAAAAATCAGGGATTGATTTGTTAATCAAAGACATTGTTTATTTCCTTTTAGATTACTGGTTAAAGTTATTAATAAAACGTTGACCGTTTTGCTTGATGTAAAGATAAGTGTTTTGAGTAAATAAATAAATTGAATAAAATCGATTCTATCAACCAATTAAATCGATTAAGCCTATGCTTGCTACTACAGGTAATTTTTAAAACATAAACTGACTTATTTCAATGTGAAGCTCAAAGTGAAGCACCTTGTATGCGCTTTTTTTTGCAATTCAAAGAGTCGTTTATTTACTTCTTTCCACCCGAAACGTCTTATATGGTTACGACAAAAGCAGATTTCAAGAATAAGCGAGTAATTTACCAATAAATTTCGGCGCTCATTGCAACTTTGCGACTTTTTTCCATCACTCTGATAACACTTGAGAGTTTATCGTCAATCCAACTGTCGAGATCTTCAGCATCTTGTAAGTCGACTTCCTCCAATGCACTTCGCAAAAACAATAAAGCTTTAACCTCATCGATGCCTTCAATAAGATCTAACCAAGGCGCTCTGAATTTACCGCGGCTCTCCGCAAACAGATCAGCCAATAGAAAGCCATTTATCAGCGTCTGACGAAGCAGCACTTCAAGGGCTATGTACTTTGTATAATCCATATCAACTTTTGTAGGCAAACTTTGCATAACCGTCTGCCAACCTTGTGATAACCAGCCTTTCGCGTGTTTGATAACCGGTATTTGATGTCCGCTTGCTTGTGACTGCCAAGGTTTTTCAATGAGTAATCTTGAGGCCCCGAGTTGTACTTGGCTGCTTTCCATGGATACCAGCAACTGCTCTGGTGATTGCACCGATAACAAACCTTCCCGTCGCCCATTCAAATAGCTCATCAAAGCTTGATGTTTAGGCACCCGGCGACTGAACGGCCCTTTATTCGAGCGTAGTTTGCGAATACACAGCAAGTCGTCCTGCCAAGACCATTGCTCCGACAACACAAGAAGTTGCTTATGTAAGTTGAGCAGTTCCTGACACTGCAGCACGGGCAAGTACAAAGACACACCTTGCAGCAATAATTGAACACTTTGCGCTATTTCCTTTAAAGCACCTGAATGACCTGATTGCAAATAGACATACTCATGGTGTTGCCAATGTGACAAGGCGCATTCTATCGCTTTGCACAATCCTTCTTCCGTCGTTTCCTCGGCTTTCAAGTCGAGAAAATCAGGTAACTTTACAGAATCTAAAACAGTCCCATTCATCAATTGATAGCCACGGGCCGCTTTGGTGATATTGCTCAAACGTACGGGCGTCACTTTGCTAATTTCATCGGCCAAATCAAACAAGGCTGTGGGCAAGCCTGACTTTAGTTCAATCTCTATTTCACCAATTGGAAGCGAACCCAAACTGTGTTTCACTTCACCAGAATCAAACACTAACTCGATGTGATTCTCACCATCCACAATATCAAAAGTGACACGGTGAAAATGTGTGGAAAACTGCACTTGCAACTGCCGATTTACGTCTTCGACATCAATGTCGTCTGACCAAATTTCAGGGTCGAACTTTTCTAAATCAGGATACGGCTTATCTAAATTCACGTTGTACTCAGGACGCTGATGTAAACCGCCTTTAACATTGCCCTGCGTTTTTATTGTCTGTTCAATATGATCATTCACACGCCTAATTCGGCACCCCATTTTACGCTTCCCTAAGAATTGCTCGGGTGTATCGTAATAATCGTTGAATACATCAAATGCGCTGCGAGTTACTTTACCTTTTAACTTTGGTAATAATGCTTGTTCGAAGCTAGTTAGCGCATCTTGATCAGTGATGAGTTTTAGTTCAATTTCCATGGGCTTCAACTTGTTAATCAGCTCAGCTTGTGAATATGGGTGTACCATATCCTTGAATGCCCATGTGAGCAAACTTTTCAAGGCATTCGCAAGTAAAATAGGCACTATCCGAATATGAACTTGTGAAAAATTTGCGCAGGCCCTAGAATCACCTACAAGACTTCATAACACTGTAGGCAACATGCGATTTTCGATTCTACTTTTTTCCATATTACTGGTTTATTCGCTATTTAGTCATCAGGCGATGGCTCAATCTACTCCATCAGAATCAGCTAATAGTAGTGAGCAAGAAGATATTCGCTATATCTCTGATGAACTATTTATATTCATGCATGCTGGTCCTAGCCGCAATTTCCGTATCTTGGGCTCAATTTATGCGGGTACAAAAATAGCTATTTTACAAATAGATGAAGAAGCTGGTTTTGTAAAAGTTAGAGACGATCGCGGACGCACTGGCTGGGTTGAGAATGACTTTGTGAGTCCAGAGCCCTCTATTAGAGTTGCTCATGAGCGTGCTACCAAAAGATTAGCTAGTCAGGAAACCAGTCTTAACTCACTGCAGACTCAGTTGAGTCAGGCTCTTAAAGAACGCAACGAAGCTGAACAAAAAATCGTCGTTATGAATAATGAGCTATCCGAGAGCATTGAGAGAAATGCAGACTTAACCACCCATATTGAACAAAAAGCTCAAATTGACCAAGCACTTTGGTTTACACGCGGCACGGTGTTAGCTCTTATAAGCGTTATCATTGGGTTTTTGCTAGGTTTATTCGCTCGTAAAAGAAACAAATCTAATCCATTGATGTAATTCCTGCTGGGGCAGAAGCTCCAGACTTGTTCACCCAACCATTGCTTTTAAAGGCTGAATGAATGCTAACATTTTTGCTCATCATCAATATCGCGGGTACCGCTGCGTTTGCCGTTTCCGGCGCATTATTAGCAGCTAAGAAAAAGATGGATTGGGTAGGTTTTGTGTTTATTGGCAACGTCACCGGTATTGGCGGCGGTACACTGCGCGATGTCATTCTTGACGTTCCTGTTTTTTGGCTTGTTGACTGGTATTACGTCGTTATTTGTAGCGTTTCTGCCGTAATTACTTACTTTGCTACTCAGCAGATTTCTCGCAAATCGAATGCCCTACTCTGGGCCGATGCCTTGGGCATGGCATTATTCAGCGTCTTAGGGGCGGAAAAAGCATTAAGACTTGGTGCGGAAATTCCTGTTGCGGTCATCATGGGTGTTTTCAGTGCTTGCTTGGGCGGTATTATTCGCGATGTCATCTTAAATGACGTGCCTGTCGTATTCCAAAAAGAAATTTATATTACAGCCTCATTGTGCGGCGCAATTGCCTACTGCGTTAGTTTTAGTCTACTGAGCATCATTGGATTCTATGCGATTGGAATTGGCTGCGTTGTCGCATTCACTGTACGTGCCATTGCAATTGTTACGAAGCTATCAATGCCTGCGCATAAAGGCCTGCAATAACTCGCGTTAATTGATAAACAACTGCCGTGAGAATGCTTGTGCTTAGTGACATTATCAGCAAGCAGAATAGTCTAAGTTCAGCTTTCAAACCTATAATCAAATGATGGAGCAGGCGTCACCTACTCCATATTTCTCTTTACTTGCTACTCGTCATCTTCAATCAAGGTCATTAACGAAGTATTACCACCAGACGCAGTAGTATCAACACTGATGGTTTTTTCCGTGACTAAGCGCTGTATCAAGTTGTCGTTATACTCCGCTGTGATCACCGGTAATATTGCACCTTCTCTCTCAGCTAACTTCGCTGAAATGTAAGCGCTTCGATCTGTACTACTATCGACAACAACACCGGCCAAACTTTTATTCATGAGCAAAGCTTCAAGGTGGCGTAAATTCGCTACTTGGAAGACGGTATTTGGCGCGCCAGTGCTGGCTAGTTTGTCCTTAAAGGTCAACGCCTCTTCATAAAATAAATCAGAGACAACTGAAATGACTGTATTACCTGTAGCCAAAGCAGTCACAATCGACAGTACCCAATACTCAAAGGTCACATCTTTATCTGCGAAACAGACCAAGACACCTCTAGGCTCAAGATGTAAGGTATTTGATTCACCTGTTGGCCCAGGCAATTTCGTCGGTGCGCGTAATCTTCTCTCGATCGCAATTAGCTGAGTACGAGCCGACGCTAAAGTCTTATTCAAGTCGTCTGCCAATTCTTCAACTATCTCGACTGTTGCGATTTTAGCCAGTAATTGGCGAACAAACGAAATGCGGTCATTCAAAGGCGTTAAGCGCCACTTATTTTCCACCGACATTGCAGATGCCATAAGTCCATTAGCCTGCTCAAACGCAACTTCATCACTTTGGATAGCTTTGTCGTCGGTAAACTTATTCACTTGAGATGAAAACTTCGGCGTCGCTTTCTCTTTCATTAAACGAGGCAAGTAGTTTGGACCGCCCGCTTTAGGACCCGTTCCTGAGAGGCCTCTACCACCGAAGGGCTGAACACCTACGATAGCGCCAATCATGTTGCGATTGATATAGACGTTACCCGCTCTTGATAGTCGCGCTAACTCATATGCACGCTCTTCGATGCGAGAATGAATACCCATCGTTAAACCAAAACCAGTGCTGTTGATTTGTTCAATGACTTTATCGATTTCTTTGCCTTTGAAGCGAACTAAATGCACGCAGGGACCAAATACTTCTTTTTCCAGTACGTTGATGTTATCAATCTCGAAGAAGTGTGGCGCGAAGAAGGTACCATCGTTTTCTTTAGGCAGCTCGCACTTATAAAGCAACTTGCCTTTTCCCTTCATGTATTCAACATGATCAGTAAGTGTTTTAAGCGCACGCTGATCAATAACTGGACCAATATCAGTTGATAGCAAAGACGGGTCACCTAGTGACAACTCCTTCATCGCACCAACAATCATGTCACTAACGTCATCAGCAATGTCTTCTTGCACAAATAAAACGCGTAAAGCGGAGCAACGCTGACCTGCACTTTGAAATCCTGAAGCAACAACATCATCTACAACCTGTTCAGGCAATGCGGTTGAGTCCACAATCATGCAGTTCTGACCACCCGTTTCAGCGATCAAAGGCACTTGCTCAGTACCACGAGCTGCTAATAATTGTGATATCAAAGTACCGGTTTGCGTTGAGCCAGTAAACATGACACCTTGAATACGCTCGTCAGGAAGTAATACATCACCGACGTCAGGGCCTCTTGCTATGACAAGGTTTACCGCATCTTCAGGTAAACCTACTGAGGTCATCAATTCCAATGCTCGTTTAGCAATTAAACTGGTTTGCTCTGCTGGCTTAGCAATGACCGTATTGCCCGCAACAAGTGCGGCAGCTATTTGTCCTAAGAAAATAGCGAGAGGGAAGTTCCAAGGGCTAATACATAACACAACCCCACGTGCTTGAAGTCTGTTCTCTGGATCGAGGCGCTTAGCTTCAACTGCATAGTAGCGACAGAAATCAACGGCTTCACGCACTTCATCAATGCTATCGACAGTAATCTTTCCAGCCTCTTTAATACATAGGCCAATTAACTCGTCCATATGCCGTTCAAGAATGTCTGCGGTGCGCATCAACAATCCTGCTCGATCGTCAACAGATTGTTGTGACCATACTTTGGCCGCTTCCGTTGTACGATCGAGCATAGCCAACATTTCTTCTTTGCTGTGCACTTTATGTGTGCCCACGATTTCACTGAGTCGAGCGGGGTTTCGAACGATAATTTGTCCATCAGCCTCTTTCACATTTTCCAATGCTTTGATGTGACCTTCAAACCACTTGTCTAATCTCATGGATAAATCTTGAGTAGCGTTTACGTCGTAAATATCAATCCCACGTGAATTGGCTCTATCCGGCGCATACAAATCAACCGGCATGGCGATTTGCTTGTTCTCACGCACTTGTAATCTTTGCGTGCGCTCGACAGGATCTTCGAGCAAAGACTCGACCGGTTGCGTGTCATCAACTATCGCGTTGACAAATGATGAGTTGGCACCGTTTTCTAATAAGCGGCGAACCAGGTAAGCGAGCAAATCTTCATGTACACCTACTGGCGCGTAAACTCGACATTGAATATTGTCTTTCGTTACTACTTGGTCATATAAAGAATCACCCATGCCGTGTAGACATTGGAATTCAAAACCTTCTTTATCATCACCGGCAAGCTCGATAATGACCGAGGCTGAATACGCGTTGTGCGTGGCAAACTGAGGATAAATACTGTCACGATAAGCTAATAATCTATTTGCACAGGCATGATATGAAACGTCTGTTGAGGTTTTGCGTGTAAATACAGGGAAGTCATCAAAACCACCTTGTTGAGTGTGTTTAATTTCAGTATCCCAATAGGCACCTTTCACTAAGCGAACCATCATTTTTCTGCCCACTTCAAGGCTCAATTGACGCAGCCATTCAATGACAAAAATTGCGCGCTTTTGATACGACTGAACCGCTAGGCCAAAACCATCCCAGCCATCAAGTTCAGGATCACTAAATACTTTTTCAATGATATCGAGGGAGATATCTAAACGCTCTGATTCCTCAGCATCCACCGTCAAACCAATATCGTATTTCTTAGCCATTAGGCAAAGGGCTTTTAATTTGGCTGGGATTTCTTCCATCACGCGATCATATTTCGCAAAATCATAACGCGGGTGAATAGCCGAAAGCTTCACGGAAATACCAGGACTCTTACGAGGGCCTCGTCCATTTGCCGCTTTACCTATAACTTCAATCGCCTTTACGTAGCTTTGGTAGTAACGCTCTGCATCACGGCTAGTTCTAGCGCCTTCTCCGAGCATGTCGTAGGAATAAACGTAGCCTTGAGTTTCTTTAGTGGCAGCTCGTTCAACCGCGTCTTCAATCGACTCGCCCATCACGAATTGGCGCCCCATCACTTTCATCGCTATTTTCATTGCGCGTCGAATAACAGGTTCACCTAATCTGCCCATGGTTTTTTTCAATAAACCAAATTGTTCAGACTTACGTTTGTCGGCATAGTTGACCATATTGCCGGTGAACAAAAGGCCCCAGGCTGAAGCATTTACAAACAATGAGTCACTATTTCCTAAATGAGGAGTCCACTCACCTTTTGAAAGTTTGTCGCGAATAAGTTCTTCTTGAGTATGTTTATCTGGCACTCGTAATAAAGCTTCTGCCAAACACATCAAAACAATACCTTCGGCGGTAGATAAAGAAAATTCATTTAATAGGGCATCAACGCCACCATGACCTTCTTGTTCACGGCGAATTTGCAAAACCATCGTTCGAGCTCGTTCCCATGCGCGTGAACGAGCGGCCATGTTCACTTCGGCCTCGGGCAAAATATGATCAATAGCTTCAGACTCACTAATACGATAAAACTCACGTATCTTCTGACGTATAGGACAAGAATTATTGATACTATTGTTCACTAACATTGTTCGCCTCATGATTGTTATTGCACTGCTTTTTACGCTCATACCGTGCGTTTAAATTGCGCCAATTAGGCACCCTAAAAGTTTGCGTACGATAAGCTTAAATGCATCGAAAAACTACCTTTGTAAGCAAAAAAAGTGTGCTATTTTTGTAAACCTCTTCAAAGACCTTTATATACAATGTTTTATGCACGCTTTTATGCTCAATAAATTTGTTAAAAAACAGCAAACAAATCCGCGTTTTCATTGGTAGTTTTGCACTAATCAGCTATGATTGAGTTTTACGAAATACAGGTAGCCTTATCTTCATTATCCAAGGCTCCCTAATATCGAGCATTTTTTGATCCGCGACGGTATTCAATCATTAGCGCAGATAAGGATTTTTATATGTACAGGCATGGTTTTTATTCAAGTTCATCAACATCACTGCAACAAGGTAAAGTGTCTCTTTGGCTCTCGGTGCCAGTAGGCTTTATTGCGACAATTATAATACTTTATTTTTTATTCGCTGATACCCTTTTGAAAAGTTTAGCACAAGACGCATTAGGTGATGCATCAGGGGCAGAAGTGAACATAGAAGAAGTGAGCCATACCTTGTTTCCATTCGGTCTCTCATTAACACACCTGCAAGCAACAGATAGCGCAAACCCGATTCGCAATAAAGTTGAAGTGGCAAAAGTATCCGCTGACGTCGATTTGATGCCTCTGTTAAACAAAAAGCTGATAGTGAATGAACTCCTTATTCAAGACCTTGAGTTTGACACCAAGCGAAGCGCTGCGGGCGAAGTTTATGTTCAACCCGATGCTCAAGCTTCGAGTTTCGCATTTCCGACATTAGAGGATTTACCTAGTGTTGATGAACTTCTTGAAAAATCGCCATTAAAAACAACGGCAGCTGTTGCTCAAGCACAAGAAGTTGTCACGAAATACAAGCAACCGATTCAAGAAAAATATGCGGCACTACCAAGCAAAGAAAAATTAACTGAGTACAAAAATCGTTTGGCCGCTTTAAAGGAAAAGGACTATAAAAATCCAATAGAATTAGCTGCCGCCAAAAAAGAGTTTGATGAAATCAAAGACTCAATTAGCAAAGATAAAGCGAATATCAGTGAGTTTGTTGACTTAGCTAAGGAAGCCAAGGCAGCATCTGCTAGCTCTGTCGCGGCATTGAAAAGCGCACCGCAAGAAGATTATGCATTATTAAAAGGTCTTGTTGCCGGTGATGAAGGCGCTATTGGTCAAGTCACTCAGCATCTTTTCGGCGAGAAAGCCAAAATGTATACAAAGGGCCTTCTTGTGGCAATGGATATGTTGTCAGGTAACAGCGAAGCGGTAAAAAATGAAGAAGAAGTTGTTGCTGATGACGGTTTGCCGAATGTTTGGATAAAGAAAGCAGCGGTCAATATTAAATGGCAAGATGAACAAATAGAGACAGCATGGCAAAACATCACCGACCAACATGCACTTGTTGGCAATCCGACAACCTTCTTGGTGAATTCGAGTAAAGCTAATAATTGGAACAACATCGACCTCAAAGGTAGCTTTGAAATTATCCAAGGTAAGGTGAATTCAAATCAAGATTGGGACATAAAAGGTCTTGTTTTAAATGCGGTCGAGCTGGTACCTGAAGAATCCAAACAAAAACTTAATGCCTTACTTGAGTCAGGTTTACTAGCAAGTAAGGGCGGTTTAAAAGTGGTTGATGGTAAAGTATCGGGTTCATCGGTATTTGACCTCAGCGCTCTAAACTTAAAAGCGAGTGGCAAAAACGACCTTACCAGCGCCATGGCGGAAGTGATTTCGGGTCTCACTGAGCTTAAGCTGAATACTGACTTTTCCGGCAGTCTTACAAGCCCTTCAATTAAAGTAAAATCAGATTTAGATAAAAAAATGCTTCAAGCCCTTTCTAGTGGCTTGACTGGCAATAGTTCTGGTAAACTAGGTGAGCTGAAAAGCAAATTGAATGCAAAAGCGGCTGAACAACTTGGACAGTCGAGTCAAGAGTTGAAGGCCGTTGAGACACTGTTAGCTGCCGCTCAAGGTGATACAGATAGCATCAATGAGCTATTAAAATCACAAATGAGCAATGCGTTAGACAAAAATAAAGATAAGTTACTCGATAAACTTGGCGACAAATTGTTTGGTAACGATTAACACCTAAACCACTAAGGAATGAGTGATGCGCAATAGATGGATACTCGTCATATTGATTGCCCTGCTAGGCTTGTTGCAGGCTCGTCTTTGGTTCGGCAAGAATAGCATTGCCGACTACAAACTGATGAAGTCAGAAGTAGAAGAACTGCAAAAGCAGAACGCAAATCTAAAACAACGGAATGCACTTTTAAAAGCTGATATCAGTGACCTTCAATTAGGCTTAGAGTCCATTGAAGAAAGAGCACGCAACGAACTAGGTCTGATTAAAGAAGGCGAAACTTTTTACCGAATTTTGCCTCAAGAGTAGTAATTTTGACAGCAGTAAACACATTTTTAGCCGTTGTACCTGCCGCCGGTATTGGTAGCAGAATGAAGTCTTCGGTGGCGAAACAATATCTAAAAATTGGTAGCCACACAGTTATCGAGCATACGCTTGATGCTTTGCTTTCTCATCCTCAAATTAAACGTATCGTTGTTGTCTTACATCCAAATGATGCCATTTTCGACACCCTGCAAGTTTCACAACACCCTCAGATCGATAAGGTAATTGGCGGTGACGAACGCGTCGATTCAGTCCTCAGTGGTTTGCGGCATTGTCATACCAAATATAGTACGGATGAAAGCACTTGGGTTTTAGTGCACGACGCTGCTCGCCCTTGCCTGACTCATCCAGAAATCGATGATTTACTCGCGAGCGCCAACACCTGTGAAGGTGCTATTTTAGCTGTTCCCGTTGCCGATACGATTAAGAAAGCAAACAGCAAGTCGAACGACGAAGTCGCGACAATACAAGAAACTATCGACCGTTCACAACTATGGCAAGCGCAAACACCGCAGTTTTTTCCACTTGCAAAGCTAATTGACGCAATTCGGTTGGCACGGCATGACGAGGTGAAAATTACTGATGAAGCGTCTGCGATGGAGCATTGCAATGCAAATATCAAACTCGTTGAAGGTCGCAGCACGAATATAAAAATTACGCGTCCGAGTGATCTCTCACTCGCCTCGTTTTACTTGAACACTGTATCCACAAACAATAATAAGTAAGGAGACTCTCTATGTTCCGTATAGGCCATGGTTACGATGTACACAAATTTGGTGGTATGGGCCCAATTACCATAGGTGGTATTTGTATTGCTCATGAGCGCGGTTTAATTGCTCACTCCGATGGTGATGTCGCCTTGCATGCACTTTGTGATGCACTGCTTGGTTCCTTAGCATTGGGTGATATTGGTCATCATTTCCCAGATAGCGACAAAGCTTATGAAAACATCAGTAGTATCGAATTGCTGCGACAAGTTTATCAACGCATTCAGGATCTTGGCTATATGCTAAGTAATGCTGATATTACGATTGAAGCTCAAGCGCCCAAAATGGCACCGCATATTACTTTTATGCGAGAAGCGATTTCCGACGCAATGGGCGTATCAGTGAAAGATATCAGTATCAAAGCAACGACAACTGAAGGACTTGGTTTTGTTGGACGTGAAGAAGGCATTGCCTGTCACGCAGTCGTCCTCATTTGTCCGCGAAGATAGATAATTACATGTCATTATCTGTTTCACATTGGTCAAGGTTATATGGTGACGCTCTTGGCAGCGCCACTCTAAAGCAAGAAATGCACGACTTCATTGTTGAAGAACAACTTGGCTTCGAGCCTAGTGGTGAAGGCGAGCATATTTTTTTGTGGCTAGAAAAAACCAACTTAAATACCGCGTTTGTTGCTGAATCACTCGCTAAGTTCAGTAACTTGCACTTGCGCGATATCACTTACGCCGGACGCAAAGATAAATTTGCCCTGACTCGCCAGTGGTTTGGTGTGCACATTGCAAATAAACAAGAGCCGAATTGGGATGAGTTTGACCTAGAAGGTGCTAAAATTCTAAAAGTCGCTCGTAATGATCGCAAGCTCAGAGTAGGTGTGTTGAAAGGCAATAGATTCGAGCTCACCTTACGCAATTTGACAGCAAATGATGATGAGAAAACAGAGTTCAATATTCAAGCCTTAGAAGAACGGCTAGCGCTTATCAAGCAGCATGGTGCCCCAAATTATTATGGTAGCCAACGCTTTGGTGAAATGAGAATAACACCGACGGAATCGAATGAAGCCGCTCCTGATAACAAGGTCGTGCAAGGAGGCAATTTAGCCTTAGCCGAAAAGTTAGTTGCGGGCGAAGCAATACGTAATCGCAATAAGCGCTCGATGGCAATTTCTGCATTGCGAAGTTGGCTATTTAATCAGGTTATTCATGAACGCATCGAGCGAGACTGTTTTCTGCAGCCTTTATTGGGCGACGCTATGCAACTAAGCGGTTCAAATAGCTTTTTCGTCTTTAACGATGACGCAGAAAAAGAGAAAATAATAGAACGCTTGTCCGAAAATGATATCAACATCACTGCACCCTTGTGGGGCGATGGCAAACTGCACTCGGACAAAGCGGCGAAGGCTCTTGAAGTTGACTGTGTAAAGCAGTTTCCTGAAATCATTCGAACGCTCAACTCACTCGGCCTCAAACAAGAAAGAAGAGCCATTCGAATTGTGCCGCAAGATTTCACTTGGCAAATAGAAAATAAACACTTAAAAATGCAGTTTTCACTCCCCGCTGGTTGCTTCGCAACTTCAATTGTCAGGGAGTTATTAGATGTATAAACAGACTAAAAATTTACAGGCAACTTTCAAATGAATATATTGCTAAGCAATGATGATGGTGTCAATGCAAAAGGCATTGCAGTGCTGTATGAGCACTTGTCGAAGGAACACGAGGTCACTGTCATTGCCCCCGATCGCAACTGCAGTGGAATGAGTAATGCATTGTCCTTACGCACACCTTTGAGAATAGAGGAAATGCCAAATGGCTTTTACTCGCTGAATGGAACACCTTCAGATTGTGTGCAGTTAGGGATCAATAAGTTTATGACGAACGAACCTGATTTAGTGGTTTCTGGTATTAATCATGGTGCCAATTTAGGGGATGACACTATCTATTCTGGAACGGTTGCTGCGGCCTTAGAAGGTCGTCATGTCGGCTTACCCGCCATCGCCGTTTCTTTATGTAGCAAAACCGAGGATCATTTCGCATCCGCTGCAAAAATCACTTGTGACATTATTCGACGATTAGCATCGCATCCGCTACAGCAGAACGAAATTTTGAATATAAATGTGCCTGCTATTCCTTATGAAGATATAAAAGGCATAGTAGCGACTAGGCTCGGTAAGCGTCATCGTGCTGAAACGATGGTTGAAAGTGAAGACCCTTTCGGCAATACAATTTATTGGTATGGCAAATTAGGCAATGAACAAGACGCAGGTGAAGGTACAGACTTCGATGCCGTCAATAAAGGTTATTGCTCGGTAACCCCCATGTCTGTGGATATGACAGTGCATCAAAAAGTCAGCAAAATGAATACTTGGTTAAACACCAAAGTCACAAATAATTAGGAAAAGACATGGCTATATCATCACGCAAGGGTATGCAGCTCGCGCAATTGTTAGAACAAGAAGGTGTAAAGGACAATAGGGTACTTACTGCCATTGCTAACACACCTCGCGAAATATTTATCCCTGATGCGTTGAAACATAAGGCTTATCAAAATACAGCCTTACCCATCGGCCAAGGTCAGACAATTTCACAACCTTATATCGTCGCGAAAATGACGGAGTTGTTATTGAGCGCGCCAGTACCACCAAAGAAAATTCTTGAAATTGGCACAGGCTCTGGTTATCAGACAGCAATTCTAGCAGGTATCTTTTCCCAAATATTCTCTGTCGAACGAATCAAGGCTTTGCAATTCCAAGCGAAACGTCGCATGAATCAACTCGACCTGCATAATATTTCAATGAAGCACGGAGATGGTTGGCAGGGTTGGAACAGCAAAGGGCCTTTTGATGGCATCATTGTTACCGCGGCAGCTGCACAACTACCCCAAGCCTTACTTGAGCAATTGAATGACGGTGGTCGCCTTATTATACCAGTGGGTGATGCGCAGCAAAGTCTGAAATGTATTGACCGCCAAGGCGAGGAATTCATTGAGGAAACGATTGAATCAGTGCGCTTCGTCCCCTTGGTCGCGGGTGACTTGCTATGAGGATTTTTGAAACTTGTTATGACTTGTGCCTTAAATGGGCGCAGCATAAACATGCTGAAAAATATTTAGCTGGCTTGAGTTTATCTGAATCCATGTTTTTCCCAGTGCCACCCGATGTCATGTTGGCGCCGATGGCTCTGAGTCAACCTCTGAAAGCTTGGCGTTTTGCTGCAATCACAACTATTGCATCGGTTATCGGTGGTATCTTGGGTTATGCATTGGGTTACTTTGCTTTTGAATCCTTAATTCAACCTTTAGTTATCGAATTAGGCTACCAAGACAAACTAAGCAAAGCGACTGCTTGGTTCGCGGAGTACGGTGTATGGGTGGTCTTTTTGGCAGGCTTTTCTCCTATACCCTATAAGGTTTTTACTATCAGCGCAGGCTTCTTACAAATGGCCTTACTTCCGTTCATTATAGCTTCAGCGATTGGTCGCGGTTTACGCTTCTTCTTGGTTGCAGCACTTATGAAATATGGCGGACCAATGATGGAAAGAAAACTAAAAAAATATATAGAAATTATCGGTTGGGGCACGGTCGTACTTGCTGTGGTCTTGTATTTAGTTTTCAGGTAACAGAAGCATGCAAACCTTGCACAAACGAACGATACAAAGCCCATTAATTGTCGGGCTTGTTGCCATTTCGTTTGTTTTTCTCAGCTCCTGCAGCGGCCGCTCACAGCCAGCCCCAGTTGTCTCCCTCAATACTTCAGTCACGAAGCAAAATAATCTTACTGAAATAGAAGGGGAAACTTACCAGGTACAAAAAGGAGATACTTTATTTGCCGTAGCCTTTTATAGTGGTAACGATTATCGCGACATCGCCAGCTATAATAACCTTCAAGCTCCCTACAACATATTCCCAGGCCAAGTTCTGAAATTGGTGCCAGCACCTGCTCAAAATAACAGCAATAAAAACAAGCCTATAAGTGGAAACACAGATAGAACGGCTAAAGTTGTGGTTGACCCTAAGAATACACAGGCGTATGGTGACAGTGAAGGTAAAATCAATCATAGAAGTATAGAAAAAACACCTAGGATATCGAAAAACCCAGTAAATACAGTAGCTTGGATTTGGCCTGCAACTGGGAAATCAACCTCAGCAGTGGTCGGTAGTGATGGTACAAATCGAGGGGTCGATATTAAGGGTGGCTTGTATTCCCCAATATACGCGGCAGCTAGTGGTAAAGTTGTTTATGCAGGTAACGCACTTAAGGGATATGGAAATTTAGTTATTATCAAACATGATAATAACTTATTAAGCGCTTATGCGCACAATGATACTATTCTAGTTGGTGAGCAGAGTTATGTTAAGCAAGGACAAAAGATCGCAACGATGGGTCGCACTGATTCTAGTGATGTCATGTTGCATTTCGAAATTCGTCGAAAAGGGAAGTCTCTCGACCCTTTCAAATTCTTACCTAAAAAATAATTCCTTTATTGGCTCATCCTTCATTGGAAATGTATTTTTGCCTGTCACTAAATTAACTTCACGAAGTTGATAAGGGGGTTCTATGAGCACAATACAAAAAGAAGCAAAGACCTTATTTAAAATTCGAGTTGATACTGAAGACCTTGATACGATAGAAGATATCGAAGAGACTCCAGACATTGATCTGAACGAGACTAATTTAGTCGGTGATGCGAAAAGCTCCTCTCAGAGCAAAACCAGCGACGAAATTACCACTAAGCAACTCGACGCGACTCAGATGTATTTAGGTGAGATTGGCTTTTCACCTTTATTAACAGCCGAAGAGGAAGTAAAGTTTTCCAGAGAAGCATTGCGTGGCAATGAAAAGTCTCGCGAGCGAATGATAGTCAGCAACTTACGTTTGGTTGTCAAAATAGCACGTCGATATAATAATCGAGGACTAGCATTATTGGATTTAATCGAGGAAGGTAACTTAGGCCTGATTCGAGCCGTTGAGAAGTACGATCCTGAGCGCGGTTTCCGCTTTTCCACTTATGCAACTTGGTGGATACGTCAAACTATTGAGCGGGCGTTAATGAATCAGACTCGCACAATACGTCTTCCCATTCATATCGTGAAAGAGCTCAACCTATATTTGCGAACAGCACGGAAACTATCTCAAGAATTAGATCATGAACCAAGCGCTGAAGAAATAGCCGAAGCTACTGGCGAACCCGTCGCTAGCGTTCAAAAAATGCTTAAGTTAAATGAGAGAATTAATTCTGTCGACACACCAATTGGCGGTGATGAAGAGAATAAAGCCTTACTTGATATCATTGCAGACGAACAAGATACTAGCCCGGAAAGTAAGTTACAAACAAGCGATATGAAGTTAAACATCATCAAATGGCTGCAAGATCTTAACCCCAAACAAAGAGAGGTCTTGGCTCGACGATTCGGCTTACTTGGCCATGAGCCAGCTACTCTCGAAGATGTAGGAACCGAAATAGGATTAACGAGAGAGCGTGTACGCCAAATACAAGTTGAAGCTTTGAAACGCTTGAAAGAAATAATGCGCCATCAGGGTCTTGATATAGAGTCTTTATTCACTTTCGAAGGATAAGCGAAGCTAACTATCATGAATTACGCTTTTATTCGCCTGTTGATGTCGGGACTTATCGCTTTTTTCTTCTATGCCGCTTGGGCCTATTATGCAAATAGCTTAGTCACTGATGATATTCAGGTTTTATACAAAGCAGCCTTAGTTCAAGGTACTTATAGTGGAGGTATTACCCTCTTATTCACTTTCATTTTGGAGCTTAGTTATAAAAACTTTAAATCTAAGCGTTACTGCCTTCCCTTTATTGTTCCCAACATGTTTAAATTTTCACTTTTTAGTAAAAAATGTGCCACGTCGCTCACAATAGAGCAGTCATTAAGGGAAATTGAGAGTGCATGCAAAGGAGTTTGTTTGCCGGGAATATTATTGACTCCCCTACCCGCGATCGTACTTCAGAGTATCTTTGTAATAAGCGTGAACATTCTATTTGAGACACCCAATTTATGGCTGACCGTTGCACCATCAATATTTTTTAGTACCATATACGGATATTTATACAGCTTTTCTTTAGCGAAAAAACTTAAGCTCGCTCAAGTGTAACAAAAGTATAGTCGTGAGGGTTTTTGTCATCTTTTTGATGGGATTCTCGGGCCACTTCTTTCCAGTTGGTATGGGCTTCGTAGTCGGGAAACTGAGTATCACCTTCAACTTTCAAATCGATGAACGTAAGATAAAGCCGTTGTGCTTGAGCCAACATAGATTGATAAATAGACCCGCCACCAATGATCATCACTTCATCATACGCAGAAGCTTCGAGCATCGCAGCTTCTATCGAAGACACAACGGTAGCGTCATCCAGAGTGTAGGACCTATTGCTTGTGATGACGATGTTTGGACGGCCCGGTAAAGCTTTACCAATCGATTCGTACGTCTTTCGACCCATCAACACCGGCTTGCCCATAGTAAGCGACTTAAAATGTTTTAAATCAGCTGGCAAGTGCCAAGGCATGTCGTTGTCAGCGCCGATTATCCGGTTATCTGCCATGGCGGCAATCATTGATATCATGTTTGTGAGTCCGATATAACGTTCAATAAGCGCTTAGTGTACTATTTACTTCAGATAAATTACTTCTGATGAAGCACGTCCGATAGTTTACTTCTGATAAATTACTTCGACATCATAGTCGTCGTCATCCCAATCATCATCGTCAAGATCATCATCTGCTTCATCGTTTTGATGTTCAGCAATAACTTGCTCATGATAATTATCCCATTTGAAAGTAGGCTCTTCTTCCTTGTTGAACATTTCTTCCTCAGGTGGAAGTGAGTCGATAAACTCCATAAGATCTTGGCAAAGCTCGTCAACGTTTAATTTTTGGAATGCCGAAATCTTATAATAATCATCTTCCCAACCTAATTTAGCTGCAATTTCCGCACAAAGCGCATTTGCTTCGTCTTCCAACATTAGGTCAATCTTGTTGAATACTAACCAGCGTGGTTTTGCCGCTAATTTTGGACTATATTTGTCCAGTTCATTTAGAATTGTTAAGGCATTTTCAACTGGGTCTGAACCGTCCGTTGGCATTATATCGATAAGATGGACTAATACTCTGCAACGTTCCAAATGCTTTAAAAATTGAATACCAAGGCCAGCGCCTTCTGAAGCGCCTTCGATTAAGCCTGGGATATCAGCAATAACAAAGCTAGCTTGACTATCAAGACGAACCACCCCTAAGTTTGGCACTAAGGTTGTGAACGGATAGTCTGCCACTTTAGGTGTCGCCGCTGAAACAGAGCGGATGAATGTAGACTTGCCCGCATTCGGCATACCTAACATACCAACATCAGCCAATAACATAAGTGCGAGCTCAAGCTTACGAATCTCACCTGGCGTACCATTAGTTTTGATGCGCGGAGCTCGGTTTGTACTACTCTTGAATCGAGCATTGCCTAAACCATGATAACCGCCCTGAGCAACTTTCATGCGTTGACCATGCTTAACTAAGTCACCGAGTAATTCCCCAGTGTCTTTATCAGTCGCACGAGTACCGACTGGCACAGGTAGAATTAAATCTTCACCGCCGCGTCCAGTGCAGTTTGCACCTTGCCCGTTAGTACCACGCTGAGCTCGATGGAATCGTTCAAAACGATAATCGATAAGTGTATTTAAATTCTCGTCAGCTTCAAGATAGACGCTTCCGCCATCACCGCCGTCACCACCATCAGGGCCACCTTTAGGTATGTATTTCTCGCGTCTGAATCCAATAACGCCGTTACCACCGTCTCCAGCTTCTACGCGTATTTCTGCTTCATCAACAAACTTCATATCTTTTCTCTAAACCTGTGGTTGGTGCATGTCAGCAAAATAATCCTATTGCCTCCATACGAAATTACATCTTCAGTATAACAGTTTTTGTTCTACTCGTAACTGGTCTTAAGACCAGCTTTTATCTCAAAATTTACTCATGCTCTACGTATAATAGTTTTTCTTAACATGTTGCCACTCACTACTAACAATCAACACATATCGCGATATTTAGCCGCATTTCCTTACCATTTTAAGTATATCAACTCATTTTTGTGCAAATCGCGTTTACGATCTGAGCTTGAAGCAATTTACCAAGTTCCCTTCCTCAAAAACCACGACAAGCTCATCCATGAGTGCTTAAACAATCACATCCCTGTGATTGTAAATTTTTGAGGAAGGGAACTTGGTAAATTTCTTCTCTTCAACTTTTGTTGTTACTTAAAATTTTAGTGCTTCGTGCTGGTTTTGCAACTTCATTGATATTAATTTTTCTTAGACAGCGCACTAAATATAAGTTTGCATGCTACCAAACCGCTTTTAGACCTTACAACTTACCCAAAACATCAGCACAACTAACGCTCACCACCAATGTAAGTATCTTATGGCAGAGTCCTTCCCTCAAAAATTTCAAATTTCATGGAAGAAATTTGTAAGCGCGCCATGGATGGCCTCGCAGCGTTTTTTGAGGGAAGGACTCTGCCATAAGGTACGGAATCAACAACCGAAGTAAGTTACGCCAACACCAGCTGACGTAAGGTTCAGCAACACCAACTGTCGTAAGGTACGCAAACATCAAATGACGCAAGATACCGCAACGTCAATTTAAGCAAGGTACAAAACAACAAAGTGCATATGAAAGCAAAGCGACAAAGCAAAAAAAACCCCGCTGAAAGCGGGGTTTCCGATATGCTTTAGACCGAATTACTCAGCAACGATGCTGACATACTTACGGTTTTTAGGGCCTTTAACTTCGAACTGTACTTTACCCTCTACAAGAGCGAATAAAGTATGGTCTTTACCGATACCCATATTGTCTCCAGGGTGGAATTTAGTTCCACGCTGACGAACGATAATGTTACCAGCTAATACAGATTGACCGCCATAGCGTTTTACGCCAAGACGTTTACTTTCTGAATCGCGACCGTTTTTGGTACTACCACCAGCCTTTTTATGTGCCATGAGTAATCGCTCCTATTATGCGTTGATTGCAGTGATTTTCACTTCTGTGAACCACTGACGATGTCCCGTTGTAGAACGACTATGCTTACGTCGACGGAACTTAACTACTTTAATTTTTTCGCCACGACCGTGAGTAACGATCTCAGCTGTAACTTTACCACCAGCAACATAAGGCGTTCCGATTTTTACGTCTTCGCCATTGCTGATCATCAAGATGTTATCGAATTCAACTGACTCACCTGGAGCCACTTCGATCTTCTCAAGACGAACGGTTTGACCTTCGGCCACACGGTGTTGTTTACCACCACTTTGGAAAACCGCGTACATATATTTCTCCGCTCTGCGCATACAAGCGCTTTTATTCAAAAAACAGGGCGCGAATTGTACGTTATGGTTTGCGATCTATCAAGCACAAAACCTAATTTTATTTAGTCTATTTTGAATTAGTCAAAAAAAGCTAAACAAAACAGTCAAAGTCACGCTTATTTGCATCAGTTTTGTACATGCGATTATAGATTAATGTACAATAACGGGCATTAATAATATTGATACAAATTAGGGCCTCGCCGAGTTAAATATGGATTTAGCAAGTATTCAAACACTATCAGCATCAGACATGCAGGCAGTTAACAAACTTATTCAAACGCAAGTTGATTCTGATGTTGCCTTAATCAATCAACTCGGGTTTTACATAGTTAATAGCGGTGGCAAGCGATTACGCCCATTATTAACAGTTTTAGCCGCTCGTGCTTTAGATATTAAGAATGACGAGCATCATACCCTCGCCGCAATTATTGAGTTCATTCATACAGCAACTTTATTGCATGACGATGTAGTTGATGAATCAACGATGCGTCGTGGTCGAGAAACCGCTAATGCGGTGTTTGGTAATCAAGCTAGCGTACTAGTAGGCGATTTTTTATATTCTCGCGCATTTCAAATGATGGTTAGCTTGCAGCGTATGAAGGTAATGGACATTTTATCAGATGCAACGAATCGCATAGCGCAAGGCGAAGTCATGCAATTGATGAATTGTAATGACCCAGATACTACTGAAGACAGTTACCTTGAAGTCATCTACAGTAAGACGGCACGATTATTCGAGGCAGCAACACAATTGGCCGCTATTCTGACTGAGCAAAACGAAGAAGTTGAGTTGGCAATGCAGGCTTACGGCAAGCATTTAGGAACGGCTTTTCAATTAATCGACGACGTTCTTGATTACTCAGCTGAAGCGGATGATATGGGTAAGAATGCCGGAGACGATCTTGCTGAAGGCAAACCAACTCTCCCTCTTCTACATGCTATGTGGAATTGCGAGCCTGCAGATGCAAAATTGATTCGAGATGCTATTGAGAACGCTAATGGCATGCCTCACTTTGATCATATATTAGCTGTCATGCAGGACACAGGGTCGCTAACATACACGCAAGAATGCGCAGAACTCGAAGCTCAAAAGGCTAAAGACGCTCTAAGTATCATTCCCAATAGTGAGTTCAAAGACGCCCTTATCGGTCTTGCCGACCTTTCGGTAAACAGAAGTCACTAAGTTTAATCGAACATGATTTTGGTAAGTACTCCAAACCGGGTGCTTGCCAAGTAATCACTTCCACTGCCAAGTCATTGAGTGAAGCTTCATAGAATCAAAAGTCATTAAACAAAAAAACAATAATTAAAGAACAATTAGGTATAGTGCATTTGAATAAAGCGCATTTAAATAAAGCGCATTCGCTCTATGAACAGCCATAATTGCTTAATATTTTTGGTTGTATCAACCAACTTTAGGTCGCCCATATGCCTAATTTTGTTCAATGGTACTCCACGAAAAAAAGGCATTCGACGAAAGTAGGCTTGCCCATTTTTGTGATAGACATAATGTTGAGTTCGAATAAGGACAAAAACAATAGGAAAACAGAGGAGCAACCAAATAGTCCACTGTTCATAAATAAATGAAATGATTTGTAATGGCACAGCACCATACAAAAGCGTATAAAAGACGCTGTTAAGAATAGAACGTTTCATAAAATCCTTTTAAAAACTTAATCTACTGACGACACTACTTCTCTCCATGAGTTGTGTTTAAACAATAGCAGAATTTTTGCTCAGTAAAAAGCGTTGTTAACCGTTCCTGTACTAAAAAACAAAATTAGTGCGCCCGCGACAAGAAGCAGCATACAAGCGGGCACATTTTCTATGATATTAACTATGGCGTAGCATATGCCCTTTCGCGCATTCGAGCTGCACATACTTAAATACTGAGTTATGGACTTAGTTGCTGTTTAGGCCTTGCTATTTAGACTTTACTGCTCGAATCTAAGCATTTATAACTAGCTAGACCTAACAACTTGAACCTAACTACCTAGCCCTAGCTCCCTAGTCATATTTTCATTACGTTCACGATGAACGATAATATTGTCTTCTATACGAATGCCGCCGAAAGGTCTAAATTCATCCACTACGTTCCAGTTGATAAACTTAGATTGTGCCGAGCCTTTTAGCTTAGCCAATAAACTATCGATGAAATATAATCCTGGTTCAATCGTAAATACTTGCTTGGCTTCAATAGTTCGTGTGCATCGCAAGAACGGATGGTTTTCTGGTGGTGGATTCGGTGTACCGCGATCATCTCCGGCATGTCCTGCAACATCATGCACTTGCAAACCCAAGAAGTGACCAATACCGTGTGGGAAGAATGTATTCACTATCCCATTCTCAATACAATCCTGTGCAGACAGATTTACGACGCCGAAATCATGCAGAATTTGTGCAATGCCAACATGAGCAGCCAGATGAATGTCAACATAGCTCATACCCGGTTTCATTTGCTCACCGAGCTTTATTGTCAATGTATCCACAGCTTTAATTAAATCAGCGAAGTCATGTTGTTTAGCACAGTAGGTACGCGTGATATCAGAAGCATAGCCATGATAGCTGGCGCCCGCATCAATCAGAAAGGTACGAAAATCTTTAGGTGCTACAGCGTCAGTTTGCATGTAGTGCAATATCGCTGCGTTCTCATTCAGCGCAACGATATTGTTGTACGGAACTTCATTTTCGCCTTGTCTCGCCGCTCTCAAGTACGCGCTATTGATATCGAACTCACTCTTTTCATCAAAGAACGCAGTTCTGGCTGCTGCATGAGCACCTACCGCAATGGCATTAGAATGGCGCATACATTCCAGTTCATAATCAGTTTTGTAAGCGCGTTGCCAATGCAAATAGTTTAATGCTCTATCAGGATTTACAAATTCGAAACCGAGAGCTTTTGCCACTTCAATGTATTCGCCGATATAGGCATACTTTATTTTGTCGTATGGTAGATGTTTTTCGACGGCATTAGCCTGTTTGAGATACACAATGTCAAAATGCTCAACCCAAAACTCAGTAGGTTCAGGTGGCACTTTGTGCCAAAAATCCTCTGGGCGGTAAAATATCAACTTAGGTTTGTCGGTACCATTAACCACCAACCAACAGTTAGGGTTATCAACAACGGGCAGCCATGCTTTAAACTGAGGATTTACTTTAAAGGGATAATAATTGTCATCCAAGAACATAATTTTACCTTGTCCCGAATGAATGATAAGTCCATCGATATTCTCTCGCTGAATAGCTTCTAAAGTGCGAGCTTGTAGAACCTTAATATGTTCTGCATAAGATGCTGAGTGGCTTGACATTTTTGTCCTCTTTAATGCTTTAAATTTGGCCTAGGTTGTATACTTTAAGTGCTGTCTTCCTCGACCTAACGTTACTGACTTTGCGTTGAATATTGCGAAGGCTATCATGCTACAGCCAGCTTGTCAGTGAATTAGGAGTAACTAACACTGACTCACTGTACAGCTAAGTATCATCGGCGATGCTAGTTGGGATCTGCATTTGCACTAACTCTCCAAACACAGACTCCTCGATTAATTTAGGGCTTTGCGGCAAATTCATTTCAGACAACTGATGTTGATATATTTGCTTGTATGCCATCACTGCTTTAACGTAATTTCGCGTTTCCTTATATGGGATTGTTTCTACCCACAAGTCTGCGCCAACGGTTTCGCTATTGGGCAACCAGCCTTTTACTCGACTCCAGCCCGCGTTGTAGGAAGCGGTTGCCAAAACCATATTGTTATCCACTTTATCCATCAAGTAGCGCAGATATTTACTGCCTAATTTGGCGTTAGTATTTGGGTTCATCAAAGAGCGATTCGACACTCGTTTATTTTCTAAGTATCTAGCGGTTGAGGGCAAAACTTGCATTAATCCAAAGGCTTTTGCAGATGACACTGCATCACTCATAAATGAACTTTCTCTGCGCGCGATGGCAAACGCCCACTCAGGATCAATTTTATTGCGCTCAGCTTCTTTGGTTAAAATATCAGAGTAAGCCATTGGAAAGCGGCGCGATACATCGTTTAAGTAACCTGAATTGGCGAATGTAAATATGGCTTGGTCGTGCCATCCCCATTGCCCCGCTAGGACTGCCGAGGCCAGTACCTCGTGCTCCGTTAACTGACTTTGCAGAAAGCGCCATTCCACTCTGGCTTCATGAAAACGACCAAGCTCTTTCAATTCGTATGCACGTTTGGCGCTAGGTAGTTGTTCAATACGATGCATTACTGCGCTTTCAATTTCCAGTGGCTGGTTTTGAAAATTAAATGACTGCCCTAGCCTAGCACTGGCAAGAAATCCGTAGTAATGACGCTCGCCAGCTAATTGCTGATATAAATCCTGCGCTTTTTGCTTGTTGTTCAATGCATCATAGCTGCGAGCAAGCCAATATTGATATTCGTTGGCATTCGTTAGCGTTGGTGACGCTTTTTCAATCAAATTAATGATGCTCGACCAATTTTTGTCATTCAACAAAATGGCTAAATGCCAACGCAAAACTTCTGGGTCTAATTCTAAAGATTCGGACTCAATTAGCCATGTTTCAGCATCTTCGTGCTTTGCTATCGCCAAGCTCACGGCGAATTTGTTAGCGACATATGCACGTTGTTCTTCAGTAAATGTGAATTTTTTCTGTGCCTTTTGCCATGTTTGGATCGCCCCGTTTTTATCTCGCCAAATTAAACGGCCTAAACCATACTTAATTATTTCCGTTTCTATTTCCGGATAATTGCCTATGAACTTGCTCAAGCGCTTTACCGTTCGAGGGGACTTTCTTGTTTTGTGCCATAGGTCTGAAAGATATTTTTTCTCGTCTGGCAACAGCGTTCGTAAGTACGAAATAATGGTGTGTTGTCCACCGTTGGCCGCTTTTGCGATGCGTTGCAGGATTAAATCCTCAGTTAACTGACCGTCTGCTTTCCACTTTTTAAAAAGAGGATCACAATCTTTAGGTTGTGATTTGCTCACATTCCATAAGTCAGCAATTTTTGGATATAACTCTTCTTTACTCACTCCATCTTCAAGCTGATAGCGCAAAAACCGGCAAGTTAATTTAATGTCGCCAACTTCTCGATAGAATTCTAAAAATAACTTTTTGCGGTTTTTCTTAGCCAAGTAGCGTAACCAAGGTCTTAAAATCCGACGCTCTGATGGTGTGCCTTCATATTCGCTAAGAAAAGCGCTTACTTGTTCCGCTTTCTTTGTCGTTAAGCCGTTAAGGATTTTAGTTTCTATGAGATAAGGTCTTAACGGGTAATCGCCCAAGTTAATAACGAGTTCCGCAAAATCTTCGTCACTTGTGTACCATGCTTGCTTTTCGATTCTTAAAAATTCGGCGCGTTGGCTTTCCAATTTTTCTTCGAAAGATTGGTTTTCAAAGGAGAGAGCACTATTCGAGAGAGAAATAGTGAATATCAAAACAATAGCGGAAATAAGTACTTTAGCCTTTAACAATGCGGCTCCCATCAAGTTTAGAAGTTAATTAGCTTAAACAAAGAAAAAAATAACTGGTACAATGAGTACTTGAAAACGTAGTATTCGTATCCATGTTGATTACCTAGCATTTTGTTCTATGTTAATTAGTAACATATTATTCAGTATATGGTTCAACAATAGTATAAAACACCTATCGGAAAATGGTGGGCAATCTTAACAATTTCTATCAAGCGTTTTGTAAATGTCACAGGAGAATATAATGATCTTTGAAGGCAAGAGTCTTTCAGTTGCACTGACAGACGACTCTATCGCTGAACTTGTGTTTGATGCACAAGGTTCAGTCAATAAATTCGACAGACAAACTGTTGAAGAACTCGACCAAGCCACAGCAGCCATCGCTGCCTCAAGTGATGTAAAAGGCGTATTAGTCCGTTCAGCAAAAAGTACCTTTATTGTAGGTGCTGACATTACGGAATTTACAGCATTATTTGATATGAACGAGGCAGATATCTTAACGTGGGTTGCAAAAACTTCACAAGTGTTTGACCGTTTCGAAGATTTAGCAGTTCCTACCGTCGTTGCCGTGAATGGTTTCGCGTTAGGCGGTGGCTGTGAAATGGCATTAGCAGGCGATATCCGTGTTGCAGATACAACAGCTAGAATTGGTTTACCTGAAGTTAAATTAGGCTTAATGCCAGGTTTTGGTGGCACAGTTCGTCTTCCTCGCATCATTGGTGCTGATAACGCGCTCGAGTGGATGACAACGGGACGCGATCGTCCTGGTGCAAAAGCTATGCAAGAAGGCGCTATTGACGCGGTAGTTGCACCTGAAGATTTGCACGAAGCAGGTCGCAGCATGCTGAAGGATGCCATAGCAGGCAAACTAGATTGGCAAGCTCGCAGAGCTCAAAAGAAAGCGCCACTAATGCTAAATGAAAATGAAGCCATGATGAGTTTCTCTACTGCAGCAGCCATGGTTGCTGCACAAGCGGGCAAACATTACCCGGCTCCTCATAAAATGGTAGAAACAGTTAACAAAGCGGCTGCTCTTGACCGTGATGGTGCTCTAAAAGTTGAAAATG
Source organism: Glaciecola sp. MF2-115 (assembly GCF_047250385.1). Lineage (NCBI taxonomy): Bacteria > Pseudomonadati > Pseudomonadota > Gammaproteobacteria > Alteromonadales > Alteromonadaceae > Glaciecola > Glaciecola sp. MF2-115. The sequence continues at coordinate 82,926 of NZ_JBLBVM010000048.1, read as the reverse complement.
AAGGCTTTGTAGTTCTTGCAAAAACCGATGCTTGCAAAGCACAAGTCGGTATTTTCTTAGCTGATCAACTGGTGAAGTCGAAAGGCAAGAAAGTAGCTAAAGGCGCAAGCAAAGAAGTGAAGCAACACGCTGTGTTAGGTGCTGGTATCATGGGTGGCGGTATCGCTTACCAAGGTGCGGTTAAAGGCATCAAAACGATCATGAAAGACATTAACCAAGGCGCATTGGACCTTGGTTTAAAAACAGCAGCAGGCATACTTGAAAAAGGCATGCAGCGCGGAAAAGTCGATGCTAAGAAAATGGCGTCGACACTCAACAATATCGTTCCAACTCTTGACCAAAATGCCATTGCAGATGCGGACTTGATTATTGAAGCGGTAGTTGAGAACCCAAAAATTAAGGCCTCTGTGCTCGCGGATACTGAAAAAACCGTTGCTGAAGACGCAATTATTTGTTCAAACACGTCAACTATTTCAATTAACCAATTGGCGAAAAGCTTAAATCACCCAGAACGTTTCTGCGGCATGCACTTCTTCAACCCTGTACATAAAATGCCTTTGGTTGAAATCATTCGTGGCGAGAAAACGTCGGACGAGACTATTAGTGCGGTAGTTGCTTCAACCTTGAAAATGGGTAAAACCCCAATTGTTGTTAACGATTGCCCAGGTTTCTTAGTTAACCGTGTTTTATTCCCTTACTTTGCAGGCTTCAGTCAGCTAATCATTGACGGCGCAGATTTTACTGCCGTTGATAAAGTAATGGAAAAAGTATTCGGTTGGCCAATGGGCCCTGCATTCTTACTTGATGTTGTAGGTATGGATACCGCGGACCATGCGTCTAGTGTTATGTCTGATGGCATTCCAGAGCGTATGCAGAAAATCGATAATGATCCGGTTACTTTGCTTTACAAAGCCGGTCGCTATGGCCAGAAGAACGGTAAAGGTTTCTACGACTTCTCTGTTGATAAACGTGGTCGCCCAACTAAGACAGCATCTGATGAAGCTTACGCTTTATTTGAAGGTCATGTTGCAGCTAATAAAGTATTCGATAAAGAAGAAATTATTGCTCGCGTTATGATCCCAATGGCTAACGAAGCGATTCGCTGTTTAGAGGAAGGCATTGTTGCTAGTGCTGCAGAAGCGGATATGGCTTTACTCTTCGGTTTAGGCTTCCCTCCATTCAGAGGTGGTATTTTCCGTTACATTGAAACCATGGGTCTCGCAAACTTTGTCGAATTAGCAGACAAATATGCAAGCCTAGGTCCAATTTATCAAATTTCAGATGGCGTGCGCGAAATGGCGGCTTCTGGAAAATCTTATTTCTCACAATCAGCCTAAGTCACCAGAGGAGATAAAAATGAAAGATGTCGTAGTTATCGATTGTATTCGTACCCCGATGGGACGTTCCAAAGGTGGCGTATTTAGAAATGTGCGTGCCGAAACATTGTCTGCGCACTTAATGACGAAACTCGTTGAGCGCAACCCAGGTGTTAACCCAGCTGAAATTGAAGATATTATTTGGGGCTGTGTTCAGCAAACCAAAGAGCAAGGCTTCAATATTGCTCGCAATGCTCAGCTATTAACGTCAATCCCAAGAAGCACAGCGGCTGTTACTGTTAACCGCCTATGTGGCTCATCTATGCAAGCCTTGCATGATGCGGCGTCTGGCATTATGTCAGGCCGCGGTGATATATACATGATTGGTGGTGTGGAACACATGGGTCATGTGCCTATGGATTTCAATCTCGACTTCCATCCTGGTATTGCAAAGCATGCCGCTCGCGCATCAGGAAGTATGGGAATGACAGCTGAATTGCTTGGTCGTCAAAACGGTATTACTCGTGAAATGCAAGATGCGTTTGCCGCTCGCTCACACCAGCGCGCTCACAAAGCAACTGTTGAAGGTCGTTGGAACGAAATAGTTCCTATCGAAGGCCATGATGCAAATGGCGTGTTGAAACTCATTGAGCATGATGAAGTAATTCGCCCTGAAACTACCGTAGAGGGACTTGCTGGCTTAAGACCCGTATTTGATCCAGTAAATGGAACAGTCACAGCAGGTACGTCATCAGCCCTCTCTGACGGTGCATCGGCAATGTTAATCATGTCCGCTGACCGCGCAAAAGAGCTCGGCTTAACACCACGAGCGAAGATCCGCGCAATGGCAGTAGCTGGTTGTGATGCGGCAATAATGGGCTTTGGTCCTGTTCCTGCTACACAAAAAGCGCTGAAACGTGCTGGGATGACGATGGAAGACATTCAATTAGCAGAATTCAATGAAGCTTTCGCAGCCCAAGCATTGTCTTGTATCAAGCGCTTAGGTTGGATGGATGAATACGAAGATAAAGTTAACTTAAATGGTGGTGCTATTGCTTTAGGTCACCCTCTAGGTTGCTCTGGTTCACGTATTTCTACAACGCTAATTAACTTGATGGAAGCTAACGACAAAGAAATTGGTTTAGCAACTATGTGCATTGGCTTGGGCCAAGGTATCGCGACTATTTTCGAACGCGTTTAATCGCTAGTATAATGACTAAGGGACGCCATTTATGGTGTCCCTTTTTTTATGTATATTTTCCAATAAGTTCTCTAAATTCTTCTTTTTCTTTAACCGACGAAAAAGCAGTTTTAGGAATGATCAATGCAAGGGTATTGTCCAAAAAAAGGTATAGGTCACCTTTGTTTTCTTCCACCGATTCTACACAAGCCCAAGAATAGAAAGACTGCGTAAGCGTCTGAGTTTCTCGTATGCCCTCTTCGGATATTTCTACCGTTTTTTCTCCAAGCATAATGCCATCTTCTTTTGGTTGCATTTGCCGTTGAAGCTTTATCATGTTGAAGACAAAATTGACGACGAATATCAACGGAAGTATGGCTCCGAAAGCCGCTGAGCTCCAATCAATTGAAAACTTTTCGTTTGTGAAGGATTGAATGGTCAACATGAAAAAAATAACAGCAAAAAACCAAATCACAAAGTTGATCAGAAAAGCGCCCTTTTGACTCTTTTTATCTGACACTCGCTTGAAAGCATATTTCGAATACTCCTTGAAACAATCTAAATCGATCTTAAAACTAACTATTGAGTTCATTTAAGCTCCTATTATGATTACAACACCCTGTTCACGCACACATAAACGCGCACGATTAGCTTAGTGTTCCTTTTGTCTGTTAGCACTTTCACTTTGCCACAAGCGCTTCGTACCAAAAAGATAATAAGCACCATAAACACAACATACAATAGAACTTACCATCCAAAAGGCCATAGAGTTTTGATGTATTGCAGGGCTTGTTGTGAGAAAAGGAAGTATGAGACCAGCCACGCCACGAATTAGATAAACCGCTGTAATTAGTACCAAACAAGTTTTAAGTAATGGTAATTTTACAATGAGTCCAGCTCCAGAAAACGCATAAAGCCCCCATACAGAGAGAATAGAGGCGATAACTAATGTAGCAATGGTTGGGTAAGTGTCTCCATCTGCTGCCATTTGGGCCATTTGCTCACCGGCACCAAAAAACCGATACCAATCTGGGCCGCCAAATATGCAGGCGATATGAAGAAGGGCTGCCAAGATACTTAAGCAGCCCGCTGTAATGAGTAGGTTATTCCGTTGCATGCAAATCCTTTTGGCTTATAGACGCTCACAAATGAGCGTGTTCAAATTCTTCGTTACGGGCTAATTCAAGCACTTAATCAATTGTTAACTCAAGACTCACAGGGCAATGATCTGAACCATGCACATCATTCAATATATCCGCATTTTTTATATTTTGCTTTAATGCAGATGACACCATGAAATAATCGATCCTCCATCCTACATTACGCTGTCTTGCGCCTGCACGATAACTCCACCAACTATATTTTACTGTGTCTGGGTTTACATCACGGAACGAGTCTACATACCCAGCGTCTACTAAGTTATCGATACCATCAATTTCAATTTGTGTATAACCTGCGCTTTTATTGTAATTCGGCTTTGGTCTGGCAAGATCTATGTCTTTATGTGCGGCGTTTAGATCACCGCAGACGACGACTGGTTTTGTTTTTTCAAGCTCTTTTAAGTAAGTCAAAAAGTCGGCATCCCATTGCTGGCGATAAGATAAACGCTTTAACTCACTACCAGAATTCGGTGTATACACAGTCACTAAGTAGAAGTCTTTAAACTCTGCACACAATACACGGCCTTCTTGATCGTGTTCTTCAATACCAATATCACGGCTAACATCGATGGGCTTAACTCGAGATATAATACTCGTGCCTGAATATCCCTTCTTCACCGCTGAATTGGCGAATATATGATAACCTTCAACTTCACATAGTGCCTCAATCACTTGTTCATCTTGCGCTTTCGTTTCTTGCAAACACAGCACGTCGCAATCCATTGATGCAAAAGACTGCATAAAGTCTTTTTTCATTACAGCGCGAACACCATTTACGTTCCAAGATACTAGTTTCATTTATTTCTCCACAAGATTACTTTTGATTCAGCGTGCTTTCGAGTTTCTCGAATTTAAAATTTTGCGAAATAATAGCTTCGCAAATTAATAGTCGCGTGAGCATTGTATAGAATCGACAGTCAATGCCAAGTGATAGTGGTGTGTCCTAGTAGAAAAAATGTATCAAAAAGGACATGCACATTTTCCGTACACTCGCGTTCCTGTTATTGGATGATCAAACTCTAGCTTCTCTGCATGCAATAAGAGTCGACTTGAAGCTTGATGGCTTTGAGCTGTTCCGTAGAGATCACAGCCGAGAATTGGATGCCCTAAATATTGGCTGTGAATACGCAGTTGGTGCGTGCGACCTGTTTTCGGATAAAACATCACACGACTGGCATTAGGTTCATTTGAGCGCTCGATAACTTGATAGTCTGTGAGCGCTTGCTTACCGCTAATTTGACATACTTTAAGGCGCGGAAACAACTTCGGATCTTTGGCAATGGCTGCGCTTATTTGCCCACGCTCATCATCAAGATGCCCATTTAATATGCTTTGGTAAATTTTGGTGACCGTACGTAATTGGAATTGCCTTGCTAAATTGGCATTGGCTGCTTTATTTAATGCCACCAGCATAATGCCTGAAGTACCCAGATCGAGCCTGTGTACCATGCTTGCAGTAGGATATTCCTGAATTAATCGATAATGCACCGAGTCATTGTTTAAGGGGTTTTTACCTGAAAGCGACAACAAACCGCTGGGCTTGTTTATTAATAAAAAATGCTCTTCTTCGACGAGTACTTCTATTTCTTGCATGCAAGGAGGAGCAACAAAATCATCTACGATGCTATTCATGCTCAATTCCATCTACAGTGCATATTGAGATCACTTCCCTGCAACGAATTCTTGCCAAGAATTTAGTACATTACTGAAGTCTTCTAAGCCACAGCCGGATATGGATTCCTGATCATACAATTCTGTGCCTTCGGGCAATTCGATTGGCGCATCAACGTCCAAAATTTTTGACCTAACTTCAACTTCATATGGGTCAAGCGACAAATTAATATCATTTCCTTCCAAAACAAATTCTTTGATTTCCTTGCTTTGCAATTGCTCAATTGCCTCGAGTATGCTGGAAATCTTACTTTGATCATCTCCCAGCTCTTCTGCAAACCAATGAGAGAAAATCTCGCTGCCCATATCGAATTGAGCAATGGGTTTACCTTGTTGATCACGCACAAATTGATAATTCATAAATATCTCAAGGTTAACAGTCATCACTTTGAGCGATAACAGACTGGTTCGAGTAAATTTCGCCTTTTTCTTCAAGATGAGTTAGATATACTCGGACATCAAACTCTATTTGATGATAGTCGGGTAACATGTGCTGACAAAGCTGATAAAAGGCTTTGTTATGCTCCTTCTCCTTCAGATGAGCAAGTTCATGCACCACAATCATATTTAGAAATTCTATCGGCGCATTCTTAAATAAAGTGCTGATACGAATTTCATTTTTGCTTTTCAATTTGCCGCCTTGAACTCGCGATACAAAGCTATGCAAACCTAGCGCATTATTAACAACGTGAATTTTCTTATCGAATATAACCTTACTCAAAGGCTGTGACTTTTTAAGGTACTGATTTTTTAAGCTCATCACATAATCGCGCAAGGCTGCGTCATTGGGAACATCATTAACCGTCGGGTATTTCTTCAGTAAATAAGCTGTTAAGCGATCCTGCTCCAACAACTGTGAAATTTGATGCTGCAGGTTAGGAGCATATGAAGCCAAATATTTTAACGAAGACACGTTGTCACTATTTATATTTGTGAATGAGGCCTTAGTTTACTCCGCTAACGATAGACTGTCATTAGCTGCTTATGCCACTCCAGCTTATATTGCATAGTTTACGCTTTGTGTTTATGCTTTTGGATTCAAAGCAAAACCTACTTCCAAGGAGTGACTACTATGTCTGGGTGGAAAGTGCCTTTCTCAATTCGCACCTTGCTTATCATAACCCTATGCACATCCCTTATTGCCTGTAATCAACAGCTGAATTCTGAGCATAGTACTTCTACCACTAAAGCCGCTGTCGCGATGCCTGACAGTTATAGTGCCGATGTAGCCCGAGATATTTTGCAAAAAGGAGGAAATGCAGTTGATGCTGCAATCGCGGCTCAGTTTGTATTGGCGGTTACTTTACCAGAAGCAGGAAATATTGGTGGCGGTGGTTTCATGCTTGTCTATAAGGATAAGAAAGCCGATTTCATTGATTATCGAGAGCAAGCGCCATTAGCAGCTCATAGAGACATGTATTTAGATGAAAACGGAAACGTTATTCCTAATCAATCCGTTTATGGCGTCCTTTCTACCGGTGTTCCGGGCACAGTTGCCGGTATGTGGTTAGCACACGAAAAGTATGGCACCTTGCCGTGGAGTGAATTAGTTCAACCTGCAGTTACCTTAGCAGAGCAAGGCTTTATTGTTCATCCTAAATTAGAACGGTCGATTGCACGATATGCTAAGAAATTAGAGAAACGTAATATCAATGTCAATTTTAATGACTATTTTGGCGCAGCAACTGCGAATGAATTATTTAAGCAGCCAGAGCTAGCGAGCACACTAACTCGCATAAGGGATCAAGGGAGAGACGGTTTTTATAAAGGCAAAACGGCTCAAATCATCAGTGAATTTATGCGCAAAGAAAATGGACTCATCACCGAGCAAGATTTGCTTTCATATCAAGCAAAGAGCCGCGCAGCGATTAAAGCAAAATGGCGTGACTATGAAATATTGACTTCACCACCGCCAAGCTCTGGGGGAATCGCTATTCTTCAGTGGCTAAAAATGTACGATCTGTTAAGCGAAAAACAAACTAGTTTAGAACCAAACTCTACACCATACATACATCTCTTAGCAGAGATAGGAAAACGAATTTTTGCTGATCGTGCGGAGTACTTAGGTGATCCAGACTTTATATCAGTTCCTGTCAAAGAACTCCTCTCAGATGACTATATTGCGATGCGCAGCCAAGGCATTTTGCGAGATCAGATTTCAGTCACTGAGAATATCAAACCGGGATTGAAAGAGAGAGAGCAAACTACGCATTTTTCTATTTTAGATAAATGGGGCAATGCCGTTTCCAATACTACGACCATTAACATCACTTTTGGAAGCGGCGTAATTGTAGAGGGCGCAGGTTTCATACTCAACGATGAAATGGACGACTTCAGTGTTAAACCAGGTGTCGCCAATGTTTTTGGCGCTGTTGGTGGTCAAGCTAATGAAATTCAAGCAAAAAAACGCATGTTGTCTTCAATGGCCCCTAGCATGGTTTTGCAAGACCATGATGTCGTGATGGTGACTGGTGCGCCAGGTGGAACAACAATAATCAGTTCCGTATATTTATCAATCTTGAATGCTCTTGAGTTTGGAATGCGCGCTGAAGAAGTAGTAAATAAGCCTCGCTTCCATCACCAATTATTACCTAAAAACGAAATACGTCATCATGCAGGGCTAGATGCACAAGTCATCACAGAGCTCGAAGCAATGGGTTATACCCTTCGAGAATCAAGGTTTGGCGACTTGCAGGTGATCATCGACACACCACAAGGGCTAGAAGCGGCGTCAGAGGCTTATGGGAGGGGGATATCCCTAGTATTCTAAGCACTATGCGATATAAAGTAGAATTACAAGCTCAATGTAACAAATTTAGATTCAGCCACTTTTCACCTTAACTTGGAGCGACATTCATGCGGGACAATATCATTCGATTTCTAGGCAGTATTTGCGCATCTGTATTTGCGATCCTACTCACAGTAGGACTATTAGATTTAATCTGGTTCACGCTCATATCTGGTGACTGGTATAAAACAGAAATGAACGGCCTATTAAGGGAGAATTTTATCTTGTGGCCTTGGCTGATATTCTATTTGCTATATGGTTGCATCACATTCATCCTCGCCGTTGTTCCCAATCGAGACAAACCGCTCTACTACGCCGGCATTGATGGCGCCTTACTAGGTTTAGCCAGTTACGGTGCTTATAACTTAACGAATTATAGTATCTTGGAAGGCTTTTCCCTTTTAATCATGATGATCGATTGGATTTGGGGAGTGTTTCTAACAAGCACAAGTGCTTTGTCTGGATGGTTTGCTTTTCAATTAATGCGAAAAGATAAGTGAGTACAAACGTGTACTCATAAAAAAATTGCAACAGGAGTTGATGACAAGCTATTAAAAAACCAAAATTGTCATGCTTCCTGCCAAAATTGACACTGTAGCAAATGATAGTTTAATGAATAGAATGGAAGGGTTAGTAATTTAGAATACTAATTACTATCATTTTATAGTTGAACATTTGCTAACTCGGCTCTATCCCCCCTATTTGCAGATAGTCAGAACAACATACTCAACAAATTTATTGAGCCTCTAAAAAGTGGACCGTTTCCTGCAACACAGTCATTGTTAGCAACTTTTAGCTACGCATTTTTACTGAGCATTTTCTAACACTGTACAGCTAAAATTTCGAATCCTCTATATGAAATAGGTAACAATATGGAATTAGATCCCTTAGTACTCTCGCGAATTCAATTTGCATTCGTTGTTTGTTTTCACGCCATATTTCCAGTTTTTACGATCGGTTTAGCAAGCACAATTGCAGGTTTTGAAACCTTAAGTTTCAAAACCGGTAACCCTATTTGGCAGAAACTTTCTAAGTTTTGGATCCAAGTGTTTGCCGTTGTATTTGGAATTGGCGTTGTGTCTGGCATTGTAATGTCCTTCCAATTTGGTACTAACTGGAGTAACTTTTCTTACGCGACGGCTAATTTTCTCGGCCCTGTTTTGAGTTACGAAGTGATTACCGCGTTCTTCTTGGAAGCCGCTTTCCTCGGTGTGCTGCTGTTCGGACGAGACCAAGTACCACAGGGTGTTCATTTATTTGCAGCAATCATGGTTGCGACAGGCACTTTTATCTCTTCATTTTGGATTTTGTCAGCCAACTCTCTTTTGCAAACACCAGATGGATTAGAGCTTATAGATGGTATGTATCACGTAAAGTCTTGGGCTGACGCGTTATTTACCGCCTCTTTTGCTTATCGATTCGTGCATATGGCTCTCGCTTCATTCCTTACTGCGGCACTCGTTGTAGCCGGTGTCAGTGCATGGTTTATTATTCAGAAACGAGAGTTGGAGGCTAATAAAAAAGCACTTTCAATCGCAATGTGGTTCTTGTTAGTTTTAGCGCCTGCACAAACTATTGTTGGTGACTTTCATGGTTTAAATACATTGAAGCATCAGCCTGTAAAAGTGGCCGCCATGGAAGGGAATTGGGAAACATCTACTGGCGTACCACTATTACTTTTTGCCATTCCAGATCAAGAGAATCAAACGAATCACTTCGAAATTAAGATCCCCAAACTCGCGAGTTATGTTTTAACTCACGAGTGGGATGGTGAAGTTCCTGGTTTAGACCAAGCACCTATTGAGGAGCAGCCGCCAGTATTTATCGTATTTTGGTCCTTTAGAATAATGGTTGGCCTTGGTTTACTCATGATTATATTTGCAGTTTGGGGCTTAGTATTGCGTCATAAAGGCCGTATTTATAAGTCGCCAGTATTTTTGAATGGTTTACGTTTAATGAGTTTGAGTCCCTTCATCGCCGTTCTAGCGGGCTGGGTAGTAACGGAAGTGGGTAGGTCGCCATGGTTGGTTTATCAACAAATGACTCATGCACAAGGTTTGACCCCCTCCCTCACTGGCGGAATGGCATTGTTTACTCTAATTGGTTATATCATCGTTTATGGCCTTGTATTCAGTGCCGGCGTTTACTACTTATTAAAAGTATTTAGAGGAGGTGTGGAGAAAGCAAATGCACCTCATGAAACAGACGAAATAGAACGTCCTAGCAGACCCTTTTCCGCAGCACACGTTGCCATTGATGGAGATGAATAAACATGGAACAACATTTTGATTTAACCATTATTTGGGCCGGTATTATTGGTTTTGGACTGATGATGTATGTATTAATGGATGGCTTCGATTTGGGGCAAGGGATACTATTTCCTTTCGCACCAAATGAGAAAGCCCGCGACACCATGATGAATTCTGTTGCCCCGGTGTGGGATGGAAATGAAACATGGTTAGTGTTGGGAGGAGCAGGACTTTTAGCCGCTTTCCCTTTGGTCTACTCAATTTTCCTACCTGCACTTTATATCGGGGTGTTTTTGATGCTGGCTGGGCTGATCTTTAGAGGCGTCGCTTTTGAATTTCGCTTTAAAGCCAAGACATCTAAGCATTTATGGAGCTGGTCTTTTGCAGTTGGTTCAACTGTCGCTGCATTTGCACAAGGCGCAGTGGTTGGTGCCTATATTCAAGGTTTCGAAACCGAAGGCTACGTATACTCTGGTGGAGCGTTAGATTGGCTAACGCCGTTCACGGTTATTACGGGGCTTGGATTAGTCGCCGGTTATGCGCTTTTAGGTAGTACCTGGCTTATCATGAAAACAGAAGGCGAATTGCAAGATTGGGCCTACAAGATTACGCCTCGCCTACTAGCGGGACTATTAATCGTTTTTGCTATTGTCAGCTTTTACACACCTTTCGTTGATGAAAGAGTGAAGCTTCGTTGGTTTGATAACATCAGTTTAATATGGCTCTTGCCTGCGTTAACACTGTATTGCTCCTTTATTGTTATCCGTGCTGTGAAAAAGAAACAAGATGGCACGCCATTCGTAGCAACTATGGGGATTTTCTTATTCAGCTACCTTGGTTTGCTAGTAAGTAAATGGCCATATATCGTGCCACCTAACTTTACCATTTACGATGCAGCGTCATCCTACAATTCACAACTGTTCTTACTATTAGGATTCCTGTTTGTTATCCCCATTGTATTAGCCTATACAAGTTGGACTTATTGGGTGTTTAGAGGGAAAGTCAAAGAAGGTGGTTACCACTAAGTTGATGACACAAACTGAGACAATTCGGCCTGCTCAAACAGGCCGAAACTTTCTAAATTCCCACGCGAGATCACAGCGCTTTCTGCTCTCAATGGCAGTATTAAGCGCGTCGTTGTCGACCGTATTGATGCTAGTTCAGTGGTTGAGTTTTGCTCTAGCTGCAGAGAAGCTCATCATTGAAGAAGCATCATTCGAAAGTATTGAATTCTGGCTGCTACTATTTGTGTGCTCGGTTATCGGTAGAGCACTGTTAACACGAATGCAAACTGAGTTTGCACAAAAAGCCAGTTTGAATATTAGGCGCACTATACGGAATGAACTCTTACTCCATTGGCGCATTTCAAACCCACTTCGAATTAAACAAGTATCTGCTGGAGCGTCCGCTGCACAATGGGTAGAGGAAGTAGAAACGATGGACGGTTATTTCTCTCGATACTTGCCACAACAAATGCTAGTAGTCATATCGCCACTTCTTATTTTAGGAGTTGTTGCATATTTAAACTGGTTATGCGCTTTACTATTATTGATTTCCGCTCCACTTATTCCCGTTTTTATGATTTTGATCGGTATGGGTGCGGAAAGTCTTAACCAAAAATATTCAACAATCAGACAACGATTGGCAGGCCACTTTCTCGATCGTGTCACACACCTTTCGACCATTAAAATACTAGGTGCAGAGGACGATGTTTTTCAGGAAGTCGCAGCGCAAAGTGATGACTATCTTAAAATAGTAATGAAAACACTCAAGCTTGCTTTTCTATCATCTACCGTACTGGAGTTTTTTACCAGTATCGCCATTGCTAGCTTGGCTATTTATATCGGGTTTTCTTTATACGGAGCAATTACTTGGGGCCCCGCTGAGGAACTGAGCTTATTTACCGGCTTACTTATTTTAATATTGGCTCCTGAATTTTTTCAGCCACTGCGCAATTTATCTCAATATTATCATGATAGAGCAAGTGCTTTAGGAGCTGCTAATAATCTTGTTTTAATGCTAAATGAAGACAAGCCGTTAGATAAGGATACAAATAAAAATGAACATAGTAAGGCCCACACCGAAGAAGTAAGCCCAAAGCTAGGGAGTTCACCAAACGTTAGTGAACAAAGCTTAAGACAATACACCTTGCATTTAAACGGGCTACGTATCGCTTATCAGAAGCAGAGTCCCATGAGCCAAGAAATTGAACTTAAATTGAATACAGGGCAAACCTTAGTCATAACCGGTAGCTCCGGCAGCGGCAAATCAACTCTGTTGAATATTATCGCGGGCTTCATACCCACTGTAATTGGAGAATTGCATATTTTCCCCAAAGAAAAGGTACCCATTGCTTACTTGCCTCAAAACGCGTGGATCAAAAATGACAGCATCTATAACAACCTTATTGCTTTGGCGCCCGCCGCTACCAAAAAAAGCATGTTCGATGTCCTGCACTCTCTCGGTTTAGCAAGTGAATTAACACTCAATCATGATGGCCTAAATACTATTATTGGGGAGCATGGCCAAGGGCTCTCTGGTGGTCAGATGCAGCGAATTGCCTTAGCTAGACTCATGTTAAATCCTGCACCTATCGTTTTATTAGATGAACCATCTGCGAGCCTGGACCTAATCAGTAAGCAATACATTATTGAAGCTCTCAAGGAGCTGAAAACAAAAACTATTTTAGTTATCGCAACTCACGATCCAGCTCTAAAATCTCTCGCTGATATACAAATCAACCTCGATAAAATAGAAGAAGGCAAAGATGCAGTATTGGTTTAATTTACTTTTTAAAAGCCAAAACCATCGTTTATATTGGGGCGTATTTTGGGCTTTCATGACCGCGCTTTCTGCCATTGGTTTGTTAGCGTTATCTGGTTGGTTTATTACGGCAACGGCGTTAACTGGCGTAGCAATTGGCGCTGGAATATTCATTAAATTTGATATGTATTTGCCAGGCTCAGGAATTCGCTTTTTTGCTTTAAGTAGAACATTGAGCCGATACATTGAAAGAATTTATAACCACGATACTATTTTACGCCTGATTTCGACTTTCAGGCTACGCCTATTTAAGGGGCTTTCTAGCCTTCCTTTCAGTGAATTGCGAGCCACTTCCGATAGTGATTGGTTAAGTAAACTTACGGCCGACCTTGACTCTTTAGATAGTATATTGATCCGCTATACAATTCCTCCTATTGTCGCTACGCTCCTAATAGTAACACTAAGTTTGTTCTTAAGTTTCATATGGTTTGAATTAGCTATTTATCTGGGGGCTTTCTTACTATTGTGCATCGCTTTTACTATTATTCTCAGCATTAAGAAAACAAAAGGCTTCGCTGAATCATCATCTCGCACTCTCAGTGAGTTAAGAGCCGACATTATAGAACATTTAAAAGGTGCAACTGTGCTTCAGTCTCAACACCTCATGCAAGCCCACGAAGCGCCGATTCTTAAGCGTTTAGATGAATTTTACAAAGTTGAGAATGCTTTCAATCAAAGCGTGGCAAACATTCAATTACTATTAGATATAACGCTTGGTTTGGTCATAACAGTTTTGGTTTTTATTGGCCTTTATTCGGTAGAGTCATCGAAAATAAGCGCGCCAACGGCGGTTATGTTGGTTATGTTATTTATTGGCGTATCCGAGATATTACAGAGTTTACCTAGTCAATTTAGCGCTTGGGGCAAAACAAGTTTTTCAGCAAATAGATTGAAACCTTTAGCAATGAGAAACAGTGATAAAGTAGAAGCTAAAGAGATAGTTGTTGAGTCAATCTCTGTAAGAGTCTCTAAACACCCAAACATACCGAAAAGCCATGAAAGTGAGCTTATGTTTACATTACAAGCCGAACGACTTCACCTTATTTATGGTCGCTCGGGAACGGGGAAATCTTCCTTGGCAAGGTTAATGCTAAATACGGACAAATTTGATTCAACGAACACCAAAATTGTGCTCAATTCAAAGACTAATCTGGCTGATATCCCGTGCACTGATTGGCATCGAAATATCGCATACTTGGAGCAAAGTAACGCCATACTCGCCGGTACACTTGTCTATAACCTCACATTAGGTATGAGTTCGATTTCCGAAAACCTAATATGGGAAGCTTTAAAGTTGGTAGAACTAGACACTTGGGTTAAAAACTTACCACAAGGATTGAATACTTGGTTGGGTGAAACCGGTGGAAAAGTATCAGGTGGACAAGCAAGGAGAATTGGTCTTTGCCGAATTCTTTTAAGGCGCCCACAGTTCGTAATTTTAGACGAACCGTTTAACGGCTTGGACGGTGATATGACTGAACGTATTTGGCAAAACATACAGCCATGGATTTTGCAAAGAATGACAGTCTTACTTACCCATGAAAAGCCTACTTTTTTAAATGACAATGAGGTTTTTAACCCTCAGTGCTTAGATGTTGAAAGAGATTAAAGTCAGAATAATATTCAAAAAATACATAGATAGCCAAGATAAAAGTAAGATTAAAGATTCAAAGGTTTATTTAAACGATTAGCGGAAATATGATGAAACGAATTAATAAAATCATAGCAATTATAATTGCTCTAACTTTTCTAGCGGCTTGTGTCAGCTCTCCTTTTAGAGCCTCGATTGAAGCTCCCCCCAAGCCATCAACTAAAGAAATTCAAACCCTAGAGTCATCGGTAAAATGGCAGGTGAAAAGCAAAGAGTACCAGCTTATTACGCGTAAAATTTATAAGGATGCAAGCCAAGTTATCATGAACAAGGCTACACCAAAGGTACCTTGGGTTGTCATCATGGATGTAGATGAAACCGTATTGGATAACAGTCAATATCAGGTGGATTTAAATATGAATGGGCTCAACTATTCAAAAACTAGTTGGGACAACTGGGTAAAAGATAGAAAAGCAAACTTAGTACCTGGCGCTAAACAGTTTATCGAGACTGTCATTAGTAAAGGTGGAAAACTAGTATTAATCACCAATCGAGATAAAGCTCTCGATAGCTTTACTTGGGAGAATTTACAAACTCTCGACCTACCAGTTAACGAAAACAACACTTGCTTAATCGGCAGAACCAAAGCTGATATTGATGCGGTAAACGATGTTAATTACATCAATGATAAAGATCTTCGGCGTGAGCAAGTTACTAATGGCAGCGCCAGCTGTTACTCAAGCGCCGACAAGGCCTCATTGACTTGGAAAAACAAGCAAGCTGTTCTAATGCAAGTTGGAGACAATATTGAGGATATAAATAATATCACTCAAGAGAATGCCGATATTGATAGTATTCTGCCGCGCTGGGGACTGGACATCATTATATTGCCCAATCCGATGTACGGCTCCTGGAATTGATCAAGTCACATTTACCCTTCAACACACTTAAGTGCAAAGTAACACCTAGTATCCTTGGGCAACGATGGCGTCTGCTAGACGCCTAAAGCCTACAATATTAGCGCCTTGAACGTAATTAGCTTTGTCATTGCCTTGCGCTCTGCTTTCATCCTCACACGCTTGATGAATGTCGCTCATCTTCTGCTGCAGCTTTTTATCTAGCTCGGCCTCGGTCTCATAACGCATCATTGCATTTTGCTGCATCTCAAAACCAGAGACGATGACGCCACCTGCATTTGCTGCTTTCCCTGGTGCATAATGAAGTTTGCTTTTAAGCAGCGTGTCAGATGCTTCTTGTGTGCATGGCATGTTCGCTCCTTCAACAACACCAAAACTAAGGTTTTTAACAATCTTCTTAGCAGTATCACCATTAATTTCATTTTGCGTAGCGCAAGGTATGCCAATATCGGCTTTAAGTGACCACGGAGACTCATTTTTCTTGTAAAGTAAGCCGTCTTTCTTAGCTAAGCTTTCCAGACTGTTTGTTTCCTTTTTACCTTCCTCTAACAACCAGTCAAGATGCTGCTGTGTCAAGCCCTCTTCAGCAATGAGAACACCTCTGCTGTTTGATAGTGAGAGTACTTTAGCGCCCAGTTGTAAGGCCTTTAAAGCAGCATGCAAAGCTACATTGCCGGCACCAGAGATCAATACACTATGCCCGTCAATCTGCTTGTCTTGGCTCTTAAGCATCTCTTGGACAAAATAGATAACACCGAATCCAGTCGCCTGCGCACGCAAACAACTTCCGCCCAAAGCAATGGGTTTACCAGACAGCGCGCCATCGTATGATTTGGCAAGACGAAGATATTCACCGAACATATAGCCAAGCTCTTTGTCACCTACGTTTATATCTCCTGCGGGCACATCTGTATTGGGACCAATATGTTTATAAATTGCTTGCATGTAGGCATTGCAGAAACGTCGAATCTCGTTCTCTGAGCGCCCTTTCGGATTAAAATCAGATCCCCCTTTCCCTGACCCCAGTGTCAGCTGAGTTAGCGCGTTTTTAAAGCTTTGCTCAAAGGCTAAGAATTTCAGTGTCGAAATATTCAACTGTGGATGGAAACGGGTTCCACCTTTGTATGGCCCAAGCGCGTTGCTATGTTGCACTCGCCATGCTCTGTTTACCTCTGGGTAGCCCTTATCGTTTTCCCAAGTCACGGTGAATTCTAATATTTGATCATGCGTTAATATTCGCTGTAAAACATTGTGCGCTTTATAGTCCTCGTTTGCGTTAACAATCGGGACAATATATTCACAGACTTCTTTCGCTGACTGTAAAAACTCATCTTGGTTTGGATTCTTCTCCTCTAACCAACTTATGGTGCGCTCTAGTAATGACATCAAATATCCTCATTTTCATTTATAGAAATAGTCCAGCAAATATCTGCCGGTTTATACAGCGAAAATCGCATGCATTATCGTTCAAATGTTAGTTTGAACTGCTACTCAGTAAGTCCAAGCTCCAGTTTGGGTGGCAGTCTTCTTGTTTAGCTTTTTTAAGCCACAATAAAGTATAGGTGGCGACTAAGGCCCCGGAAACAAGGTTGGAGACCGCTATCCCAATATAGACCCACGTTTCATCAAACCAAATGGAAGCAAGCATGCTCAGGGGAACATACAGTGCAAAAGTGCGTACTGCGTAGTAGCTAAATCCGCTTATCGATTTACCGAGTGAATTAAATGTCGCAGATGACACAATAACAAAGCCATAACCAACCAAACTAGCCGCCACAATAAGCAAATAAACTGTTGCCTCTTCCGCTACATTTTCGTTCGAGGCTAGTAATGACGTGAACACATCTGCGAAGGCGAAAAACACGCCGGCAATTAACGCTGACCAAGCCAGACAAAGTAAGTAGCAATACTGTACCGACTTGATAACTCGCTGTTTATTGCCAGCCCCCCAATTTTGTCCAGCAATTGGACCAATAGAGGCTGAAAGCGCTAGCATAGGTATGCACGCAAACGACTCTATTCTGGTTGCGACACCAAAAGCAGCAACCGTTTCCGAACCGTAGGCCGCGATAATGGTGGTCACTATGCCTATGCCAACGGGATTAACGACGCTTCCCGCCCCAGCTGGTAACGCTATTTTCAATACAGACTTGCACGAATCTTTAAACACCTCTAATTCTGGTCGACACAGTTCGATAATTTCCTCTCGGTAATAAGCGACATAAAGGGCCAAAATAAAAGTTACAATTCTCGCAATCATAGTGCTGATGGCTGCGCCCTCAATATTCATTGCAGGAATTGGTCCGATGCCGAAAATTAAGGCTGGCGTAAGCGCGATGTTAACGGCCGCTGCAAAAAACATGATAAAGCTTGGCCAAAGTGCATTGCCAACCGATCTAATAATGGCGTTGGCTACAATTGGTATAACTAGGAATGGCATCGATATATACCAAATTTCCATGTATTGAATAATGTAGGGCAGTGTTTTTTGCGTTGCGCCCATCAGCTTAAATAAAGGATTAATCGTAAAATAGCCAATTGCTGAGATAGTGATTACCAATACTACTGCTAACAGAAGGCTATCAGTAGCCAGACGTTTGGCTTGTCCTTTGTTATCAGCGCCGATGGCTCTGGACACTACTGAGGAGGCACCAGCACCCAAGCCGCTCGATAGACTAGCTATCGCCATTGTTACTGGAAAAGTGAAAGACAGTGCTGCGAGCTGGTCAGTGCCAAGCTTACCGACAAAGTAGGTGTCGACTAACGCCACTGAGAAAACCGCTATAATGCCAAAAATCATCGGTAACGCGAGTCTTGCAATAATAGGCAACAAGGCCCCTTCAACTAGACTGTTGTCGTCCTGTGAGCTTTTCTTTTTCGTTGACTTGGCCAAAATAGTCCTTCATGTCTGCTTTCTTCTTGAAATGTCGACAACTGACGTTATCGTTATAATTTAATAGGTATCCTACGTTGATTTAGCAAAAATAGATTAGGTAGAAGACCCTAAGGGATACTTCTAGGGTTTATTTTGGTGAGGAGCTATTGTCGCTCTTAGGTTAATAAACACTATTTGAATGAACAAAACCATTCGCAACAGAAGTAGTTATAAAGCTTGCTTTAGTTGCTTGATTATTAATCCGCAGGAAATAAGGTTAGCGCAATGACGGTATTACGATGAGCTTAGGCACTTGGCCTAATCCACACTGGCACACCATTTAACACTGCGTTGCCAGATAGCTCATCTACCACCAACTCATCGGTCAAATCATTCACGCTCACACCAGCATGTTGCTGTGCTACTTTCCAACGCATGCCTTTTCTATTGTGACCCCAGCCATGTGGAATTGAAATAACGCCAGGCATGATTTTCTCAGTAATTTCTGCTGGTAAACTAATCTCTCCCACTCGCGACCTAAC
This sequence comes from Glaciecola sp. MF2-115, assembly GCF_047250385.1. Lineage (NCBI taxonomy): Bacteria > Pseudomonadati > Pseudomonadota > Gammaproteobacteria > Alteromonadales > Alteromonadaceae > Glaciecola > Glaciecola sp. MF2-115. The sequence continues at coordinate 63,814 of NZ_JBLBVM010000048.1, read as the reverse complement.
CGTGATCATTTGCTTATCGTCAATGTTGAATTGTGCAGCATCATCTGGGTGAATTTGAGCTGTGCAACGTGACCAACCGTTATTAGTACCTTTCACCATACGTTGACTGTTATGCAACCACGAATTATTTGTTTTTAAATGACGACGACCTATTAATTGCAAACTACCTTCAACCGCCTCTGGCTGTTCAAAGAAATGTTTTTCTAACCGCGTTAAATCAGCCATAAAGTAATCGAAACTCAAATCGATCTTTTTATCCTGATGATAGATTGCGTTAGGTAAGTCGCTCTGCAACGGCCCTAAATCTATACCGTGGGGTAACTCCAATAGCGTTTCTATACTTATCGGTTTTCCCTCATGCTGATAAAGCCCCATTTTCAACATATCATCCACAACACCAGTGGGTGTTTTGTTCCATAAGTGTTGATATTTATCAGTCGCGACTCCATTCAATTTGTCGAGTCGCTCAGCTAAACCAAGGTAAATTTGCCAGTCCGTTTTGCTGTTTTCTTCAGGTGGGAAAATGGCAGGTGAATACTTTGCGCTATTTCTTACTGCGAAGTTATGGAAAACAATATCATAGTGATCGCGCTCTAATGCCGTCACTGGCGGAAGAATAATATTCGCATGCCTTGTCGTTTCGGTCATAAAGAAATCGACTGCCACAACAAAGTCTAAATTTTCAAACGCGGCATCCAGTTGCTGACCATTAGGAGTAGTTAAAACGGGATTTCCGGCACCAATTACCATCGCTTTAATTTGTCCCTCTCCGGTCGTTATCATTTCTTCAGCTAATGCTGACACAGGAAACTCTCCAGCAAACGCTGGAAGCTTTCTAACCCGTGTATGAAATTGACCCATTGAGCCTCTGCCCGAGTGAGGAAGTAAGTCTGCTGCAGGCTGGGTAAACATCATGCCACCGCGCTTGTCTAAGTTACCCGTTAATATGTTGAATAACATAATTAAGTACTGAGTTAAGGTACCAAAAACCTGCACGCTGGCGCCCATGCGACCATAGCAAACCGCTGACTCTGCTTCACAAAAATCACTGACTAATTGCTCAATTTGTTCAGCTGTCATGCCTACTTTATTCGCCACTTTATCTGCGGTGTACGCTGCGGTGTACTTCTTAATATCCATTAGCTGAGGTGCAAATTCTTGCAGTTTTCCCGGTGATACTTTGTTACTTGAAAATAGCGTGTTGATCATTGCTAGTAATAATAAGGCATCGGTACCCGGTTTGATAAAATGGTGTTCACTGCTCATATCCGCAGTTTCAGATTGCTTTGGATCAATGACAACGACCTTGCCATTTCGTGCTTGAATGGCCTTAAGTCTGCGCTTGATGTGAGGGACGGTCATGATACTGCCGTTCGATGCTAAAGGGTTTCCACCAATAATCATAAAATACTGCGTATGATCAATGTCTGGTATCGGAATTTGTGACTGGTGACCAAATAGTTTTCTACTCACTATATGATGAGGGAGTTGATCAACGGATGTTGCTGAGTAGCGATTGTGTGAGCGAAGTGCCTTGTAGAAATACGGGCCAAACAAAATTGACCCCATATTGTGCGCATTGGGATTGCCTAAGTAAGTCGCGATAGATTCAATGCCGTGCTTTTGTTGTGTTTCGTAAAGTGCATTCGCAACTTTATCCAAAGCTGTTTCCCATGAGATCTCTTGCCAACCATCAGCCGTTTTTTCCAAAGGCATTTTGATGCGGTCAGGATCATCATACAAGTCCTTTAATGCCATTGCTTTTGGGCACACATGACCTTCACTGAATGGATTTTTCTTATCACCCACTATTGATAGGATATCTCTGCCCTTCGTCGTCACTTCAATTCCACACATAGCCTCACAAAGTGTGCACGTGGAGTAATGTTTTTGTTCAATGTCAGTGTTTAAGTGAGCCATGAGTTATACCAAATTAGTCATTGATGAATATAAATTAGCGGGTATGCGAATTATAGACAAGCATCATCTATATTTATGTCTTATTTATCGCGCTGCTTATTGATACATTGATTGTTTTTGTAACGAATGAAAATTGAACAGCCCCTCGAATAAGAGGCTGTTTTTAAGAAGTTCGTATTAATTATCTAAGGTTTCATAAATATGGCGAGACATACTCTTTCTGTCACCATTTCTTAGGGTGCGAACTTTAGTAAACCAACTCCACCATTTACGCTCAGTGACGTCATCGAAATCAACTCTCACGCCATTGAAGGTCGCATCATTCACTACAGTTGCATAATTACCGCCTGCTCTATCGTCGGTAATTACTTCAAAGTGGTCAGCACTTTCTCCCATCAATACAACAAAGTTGTTAAACATTAATGAACTTGGTGCTCGGCTGCTTTTCAGTTGGCCATTAACACGAATGCTTCTGTTACAAGATTCATAATTACCTGCGTAACGAGCACCACAAGCACTATGCAAGGGAACAACGCTGTCATCACTACCTTGGATGAAAGGTTTAGTTAAGCTCGCGAAAGCACTACCTGTGCCCACAAAACGTAAACGAGGGAAGGCGAGGTTTTGTGGCGCTATGCTGCGTGCCGCAGAAGGGCGCAAGTCATTTACGACACCTAAGTTTTCAGGCACGACATCTAAACCAAGAAATAAGCCCACTACAACACGAATACTACTTTGAATAAATCCGCTGCTTTGTGAAACTGTTACGGCTAAATCTGCTAACTCAGTACCACCACCAGCACCAGCCAGATCGATTACAGCTAGTACCTTTACTCTGTTTTGGTCAATGCCCCATTGGCCCAATCGTGATAGAGCATCTCGAAGCACTAAATCACCAGTAGAATGAGTTACCCAAATACAACCTTGGGCACATTTACCATTATTCTCTAAGTCTTGAAAATGGCGTTTGAACTGATTTTTGATACCACCACTGACGCGATCAGCACTTGAGAAATAATGATGATCGTCGGCACGTTGTGTCCAAAATTCGCCAAAATAATCAATTGATCGTTGATTCAAATAAGCTTCATTTGGTGGAATGTTTTGTAGATCATCCATTTGAAATCCATGGACTAAAATGACAGGTTTACCGTTGATATCGGCCTGAACTGTTCCCGCCAGCATACCGAATAGCAATACTAATAGTGCTCTTGTTTTCATGTTTCACCTCGTTGTTTACAGTAGCGAACTACCAACGGGCAGCTCTTCCCCACTATGTTATTTTTATTATGAAATACTAACTTTTATTCAGTAGCTACTATGTTTTCTAAACACGGTTGCTACTTTAGTTCCCTAAACTTCTCAGGAATTCCGCACGTTCAAGAGCAATAGGATCGACATGTTTCACGTCGTCAAATTGATCGAAAGAAAAACCAGGCACTGCATAGCTCTTTTCTAGCGACTTACCGGGGACATCAAACTCTTCGTTATCATCAGCGCCTCTGTAGAGATTAATGTTTCGCAGGTTATAAGGGCCCTCTGAACCTGAATATTTAAGTGCTTGAATATGGGCTTGCAACAGAATTTTGCGAGAACCTTTTGATAAACGTGCCTCAGATTGCAAAGATATCAAAGGCTTAGCAGTTTCGGCATCTTCAAGCACTGCGCGTAAAAAATAATACCCTGACTCTTCAACGTCGAGTTTCACCGGTATATCTAAATTTGCGCCATTAGATTCAACGCGCCCAATACCGACAACATCCGCTGATGATTGAAAATATCGAAATCCTTGAGTAATAAAAAATTCTTCCCCATCAACTTTCACTAACGCTTTAAACAGCATCTCCGGTGTGAACTCACTATCTGAAACGCTAGCTGTATCCACACTTCCGACAAATAAAGAGCCATCTGAACTTACTAACTCTACGGGTGTTTGTAAGTCCTTCTTCGAGCTTGCAAACTTACTATCAACTTCAACATAAGCGCTAGATGGCGCACCCTTCACTGATAACTGAATAGCAATTGTTTCATCTTGAAAATACTGGAACTTATTCAGCGCAACCTTGACATTTAAAGTACCACCACCCTGCATGGGAAAAGGAATACTAAACTTCGCGTCTTCGAAAGGTGCAGGTTCGTAAACATCGTTCGGGTTTCGAATAGGTTGCGAGCCAACAGGAAACTGTGCTGTGTCCATATACGTATCCGCGATTTGAGAAAACTGAGCTTGGAAAATGACATCATCAGAAGGGAAATCATCGGAAATAAGCAAATCATCAGTTTGGACTTGACGTATTTTTGGTGATTCTGCCTGCTGCGGCTGTATGTTTGCAACTTGTGTGCTTTCGATTGGGCGCTTTTCAATTTCTTCGGGCGCACCAAATAACATGAGACTTGCAGCCACACCGATAATTAATAATACACTTAGTACAATGAATGCATTTTTCATCGAATTCGACCACACCTCAGCTCATCAGACCATTACTATATAGAATGGAAACCTGATTGTTAAGTTTTTATCTATATTTTTTACATTTAATTAACACAATAGTCTTAAGTATTACGTTCTAGCTTGTTCGCAGTAATTGCTTACAATTTCATCATGGTTAGATTTAACTTGTATTGCTAAAGTTAATAGCATGCATTGATTTAACAGGAGCTAACAGCATGGAATTTATTATAATGTTTAGTATCGGGGGCTTTGTTTTATTGCTATGGCTAGTGCCATTTATATTGATTATGTCTTCTGCTCGCACCCGTGGAGGGGAAAAAGTAGCTTGGTTATTGCTTATGTTATTCGTTTCTTGGTTCGCTTGGATATTCTATTTGGTACTTGCTCCCTTAAATGAAACGAGTGCTTCGAGATACCATTCTTAGCTAATAAAACCGATACTATTTTAATACAAAAAGTGTACAGTGGTGTCGAAAGTAGATACATTTGTTACGTACTTTGATAATAAGTGAATTTTAATAAGTGAGGATAAATGAAAACATTATTAGTTAGCGGATTTATCGTAGCAACATCCATGGCAACAATGTCATCTGCGGCGCATGCGCAAATTGTCAGTTCCGATGCTGTTATGCAAGCCCAAGAATCACATTACAATAAACAGAAACTTATTGGCTTAGTAAGCCGAGACGATGTGCAGCAAAAGCTTCTTTCGTTTGGTGTTCAACCACAAGATGCACTTAAGCGCATTCAAGCAATGACGGATGAAGAAGTTACGCAACTGAATCAACAATTAGGCGAAGAAAAAGCTGGCGGGATTGTTGGTGCAGTTTTGACAATATTAGCCTTTTTGGCCATCACCGATTTAATTGGTGTTACCGACGTATATCCATTTATTGAGCCAATCAATAGCTAGTATGACAAATAAGACATGGCGCCATAGTTTCTTAATAGGACTCATGGCGCTTTTTTATGGCTGCCAAGCTACCCCGCAAGCAGACTCATTTAATGCAAACATGCTAGAAAGTTTGCCTCATGAGCATTTGATCGCTTCAGTGCCATTTTTTCCTCAGCAAGAGTTTTATTGTGGCCCCACGACGTTGTCAGAAGTATTCAATTACTACGGCACTCAAGATAGTCCTGAGAAGATTGCACCAAACACATTTATCCCCAATCAAGAAGGCACTCTGAAAGTAGAGATGAACGTTGCGGCTAGGCAACATGGTTTCCTTGCCTATACGGACACAGGCACCCTAAGCGATATCATTTCACTTGTGAGTGATGACATTCCTGTGATTGTTTTCCAGAATGTTTCGACGTCTTGGTTTCCACAATGGCACTATGCTGTGGTGATAGGTTACGACATTCCTAAAAGAAAATTCATTCTGCATACTGGTCTAACGCCAGAACACATTATGTCTTTTGAATTATTTGAACGCACATGGGGAAGAGGTGAGTATTGGATGCTAGCACCTCTACCTCCTGAAAAAAACAGTCAACACCTGAAACCTTACATATACATCAATGCAGCCTATGACATGTTGACGGTCACAAATGAACAGAAAGGGATTCGCTTCCTTATTTCCGCTACTAAGCAATGGCCTAATAACTGGCTACCGTACTTTCTGATTGCCAATCACTTTATTGAAACAGCACCCGAGAAGTCAGTAAAGTGGTTCGAACAAGGTATGGAGGTCGGCCAATTTGAATCAGCCTATTTAAATAATTACAGCATTGCATTGTTAAATATAAAAGAATATGGAACAGCATTGAAAGTAATTAATAGTGCGATATCACGCTTCGAAGATGAGGCTATTCTGAAAGCAACAAAATCCAAAATTGAAAAGGAAATTCACCAGATCCGTGGCGCTTCAACTCAAATTTGATTTATCACCTTTGGTGGTAAGTAGAGAGTGAATTCATTAACAGGTTCAATAAGGACACTGTGTGCTGATTGCTGTTCTTCTTGTGTTACCAAACCCAAACGCCATCGATCGCAGTTTGCTTCGGCCTAGGATATAAAAATTTTTAATACTTCCTAGGCCTGTTGCTTCCCTACTTTGTTAAGTAGTTCAGCTTGCTAAAGACAAGCTTACTTTCTTCTAGGCTGTCTCTTTCTATCGCCTTGACCTTCGCGATTGCCATTTGGAGCATCTGTGCGAGGTTTTCTTGGCTTCTTGGGGCGCTTTGCTTTCAACGGCTTCAGTGCTACAGCCGGTAGCTTATCGTGGGGTTCAAAACCTTTGATCACTTCCGTTGCTATCACTTCACCGATTAAGCTTTGAATTTCACTGATGTTCTTTTTATCTTCTATCGTGGCAAAGCTATAAGCATGTCCGGCTGCGCCAGCTCGGCCTGTACGACCAATTCTATGCACATAATCTTCAGCAACGTTAGGCAGATCAAAATTGACAATTTGCGGAAGCTCGTTGATATCAATTCCTCTAGCTGCAATGTCTGTCGCAGCAAGTACTTGAACCGCACCACTTTTAAAGTCGGCTAATGCTCTTGTTCTGGCGCCTTGGCTCTTGTTTCCGTGAATTGCCGAAGCGGTAATGTTTTTCTTATTCAAATGTTTCGCTAAGCGATCTGCACCGTATTTTGTGCGGCAAAAAACCAAAACTTGGTGCCAATTATTCTCGACTATCAAATGGCTAAGCAATGCATTCTTATTAGTCTTATCTACCGGAATGATCACTTGTTCAACCGCTTTTGCTGTGCTGTTTTTCGGATTCACCGAAATTTCTACTGGGTTGTTTACAATCGTCTTCGCTAACTTACGAATATCATCCGAGAATGTTGCAGAGAAAAGTAGGTTTTGTCTTTTCTTCGGTAGAATGGCCATGATTTTCTTGATGTCATGAATAAAGCCCATGTCTAACATGCGATCAGCTTCATCTAGCACCAATATCTCAAGATCAGAAAACTTAACTGCCTTCTGCTGATACAAGTCCATTAAACGACCAGGCGTCGCCACTAATATATCAGCGCCTCTGCGGAGTTTTTGCATTTGTGGGTTTATGCCAACACCGCCAAAAACCACTTGGGTCTTCAGGTTCAAATGTTTGCCATAAAAACTAATGTTCTCGTTAATCTGAGCAGCTAACTCTCGGGTTGGCGTTAGTATTAGCGCCTTTACATTGTTCGATGTTGCAGGTTTCGAATTCTCAAACATTGAAAGAATTGGCAATGTAAACGCGGCAGTTTTACCTGTACCTGTTTGCGCTGCGGCCATGACATCCTTGCCGTTTAATACAACCGGAATACCTTGTTCTTGAATAGGTGAAGGTTGTTTATAGCCTTTTTCTTCAATAGCTTGAAGAATAAGAGGGGATAATCCTAAGGATTCAAATGACATGCATATACTCGTTTTAAACTGATAGGACTTAACTTAGAGTTAAGTAGGGATCGTCTAGCAATTTTTAATGTAATTTGCTATTCGATATTAAGGCGGCAGAGGGTACAGCAGAAAGCAAAAAGCCGCAATATAAATGCGGCTTTGATTTAGTCTATTAAAGCTTTTCAACCTTATAGCCTTGGGCTTTTAGTTTAGCGAAAATACTATCTTTACCCGCTAAGTGAGCTGTGCCGACAAGCACAAATTCCGTTGGCTCATCCTTCAGCATTTTCGTGATCTTAGGCATCCAATTATTATTGCGCTTCACAATTAAATCGTCATAGATAACAGGTGAGCTCGACGCCATTTCTTTAATAACGGTTTCGTTCAATCTATCCAAATCACCATTTTTCCAACTCAATAGCATGTCGTCCATTACCATTGGCAAAGTTTCAATTTCCTTCAAGGTATAATTGATCATGGCGTTTTCATCATCCCCACCCAAATTAACAATGAAGTCTATTTGCTCATCAATCGATTCAAACCATTCAATGCCCTTGCCGTCTTTGCTGGCTTTCGTTGCGTAAATTTTGTCAACGCCCTCTTGATCGAAACCGTTTGCCTGGTATTCCATCACAGTAATGGTCAGCGCCGTTATTGAAGGTTTTAGTGCATGAAAATTCTCAATTGGCATGCCTTTCGAGTCTAAATATTCTTTCAAGGCTGCGTAAGTTTGCTTATTTAATCGAGTTTGTAATGTACTGCCATCGCTTAATGTCATTTTTGACATCAGCTTTTGCTGGAACTCAGCGCTTTGCGCCCCCATGATATCTGTCTCAAAAATCACTTTATCTGAAGCGGCGTAGGCCTCATCATACTCCGGAGATAAAGGTAAGTTATCAGCATTTAAAATGTGAACGGTGCCACCAAAATACACGGTATTCTTACCATCACTCACTTTCCATACTGAAGCAGCCTGCAGTGACAGGGGAAGTGTTAAAATTGCCGCTAAGGCGAGTTTTTTAAATATTGTCATAAACATCCATTAGGTAGTTATCGATACAAACACATAGTATGACATTTTAGCGCCACTGAATATGTTGCCGTAAAATCCTGAAACAAATATAGTCGTGACTCATCGTCGTACTAAATTTAGTATGAGGGTAATTATTCCGCCTCCATCATATGAAAAGGAGACAAATTTGCTTCAAAAACATGTAGGTTTTGCGCTAAGTGTTATTGCTATTGGCCTCTTCGTCCCGGGCATTTTAGCGCCTATGTTTTCTTTGAATATGGAACTCGCCGTTTTTCTTTCTGGGCCAACGATTTCATCTGAATTGATTAACAAAGAGTTGTCGATAGTTGGCACGGTGCAGGAGTTGCTTCATGAAGATAGAGTTCTTGTCGCCATTCTCATATTTACATTTTCAGTGATCATTCCGCTGATGAAGACCAGTCTGATAACAAGCGTATATTTCACTCACAATATAGAGTACCAACACAAAATAAGTAAATTTGTCGCGGCAATTGGCAAATGGTCAATGGCTGACGTATTTGTTGTCGCGATTTTCTTAGCGGTGCTTTCGACTAATCACGCTCAAAGTGCCGAGGCTCATGAACTATCTTTTCTCGGCATAACTTTAGACTTTGAAGTAAGCACACAAACCATGTCGAATGTAGGAGTCGGTTTTTACTATTTCGTGGCTTATTGTCTTGTTTCTTTATTAGGCTCCCAGCTAATGCTAAGCGCCATTAACAATGAAATAAACTTAGTTAAAAACACCCACTTACGAAAAAATGTTGACAAAACACCAGAAAATGCGGTTAAAAGCATCGAAAAGGAGTAGACTAACTATCGAAAACTATAAAACCAAAGAACTTCCTTTTGGTAGCTAACGCAAAACCTTTGCCTATTAAGATTTGGAAACGTCATTGCATTTTAGCTAAAATGGCCACGATTGATTAGGAAGATTGATTGTAAGTAAGACGGGTGCAGAGTATCAAGAAATGGATGATAGAAAGCTTTATACAACGATTAATAACGCCGACATTCGACAGTTTTTAAAAAAGTCCAACTGGCAAGGCCTAGCCCTCGTCAGTGCTAACTGGGCACTTATATTATTCGCTTTTATCATTTCAGCTATTTGGCCACATTGGTTAACATATCTATGCAGTATTATTTTGCTGGCGAATAGGCAACTTGGTATCGCTATTTTGATGCATGAAGCTGCGCATTACATGCTTTTCAAAAATAAGAACCTCAACATTTGGGTTGGTAGAACTCTTTGCGGCGCACCTGTTATTGCCGACTTAGATGCATATCGCACCTATCACTTGCAACATCATAAAGACGCTGGAAGCAAAGACGACCCCGACTATCCCAATTATAAAGATTATCCAGTAACAAGAATTAGCTTTATTAGAAAACTAGCTCGAGATATTTTTGGGATTACCGGCATCAAAACTTTTTACGCCACCCTAAAAATGAATGCTGGCTTGGTAAGTTATGATTTCGTTTATAAAAATGTAGATCAAAAAAGAGGCTTATCATCTAGGCAAATAATAAAGAATTTGATCAGTGGTTTATGGCTTCCAGTCCTAAGTAATGTTGTTTTATGGCTGTGCTTATATCTTTCAGGTAATGGTAATTTGTATTTGTTATGGGTGATGTCCTATTTCACTGTGTACCCTTTATTCTTGCGTATTAGGAATGCAGCGGAACATGCAGCGGTACCAAACCTTTTAGATAAAGAACCACGCTTGCATGCCCGCACTACTCACGCAAGGTGGTGGGAGCGTCTTACGGTAGCTCCCAATTACGTGAACTATCATTTAGAACATCACCTGCGTCCCAACATTCCTTGCTATCAACTAAAGGACTTTCATCAATATCTAATTAGAATTGGCTACTATCGTGAGACTAAAATTGCCAATGGCTATTTAGACGTTATCAAGCAGTTAACTCGCCCCGCCTAGCCGGCTATTGAAGGTTAATCTTATTGTCTTTAATATCCGCTTCGATCAGCTTGCCATACTGCTTAACGCTGTCTCTTATCTCATCGGCTTTACCGACAATCACAAACTGCATATTTTCCTTTGGAAAATACTTTGCGATCACTTCTTTACTTCGCTCTAGTGTTAACATATTAACTTGTTGAGTAAAGCGATTGATAAAAGACTCGTCAAAATCATAAACAAACATCTCTGCTAACAAAAAGGCAATATCAGATGAAGTTTCGTATTTAGGAGGAAATTGACCTTTCACATAAGATTTTGCTGATTCCAAGGTTTTCTCATCAAGACCTTTTTCCCACAATTTCGAGTATGTTTTCAAGGCTAAATCAATTGCTTCTGTCGTAGTTGAGGTTTTTGTGAAAGTTGAAATCAGAAAGCTCCCACCTTCTTTATTACTGGAGAAACGACTACCTGCACCGTATGTAAGGCCGGTGTTGACTCTCAATTCATCATTCAACCAACTAGTAAACCTACCACCTAGGATTGTGTTGATAACAGAAACCGCAACATAATCTTTATTGCTTCGCTTTATACCGGGGCCGCCAATCACAAAAGTGCTTTCCGTTGCATCTGATTTATTTACTAAAAGCACATTAGCCTGACTTGGAGCGCTTAACGCTTTGCTAGGCTTAGCAGTAATTTTCTCGCCTTGCCATTCACCAAATAAGCTCTTCAATCGTTTTGCCATTTCTTTTGTTTCAATATCACCTGTAACAATCACCGCTGAATTATGGGGGCTAAACCATGTTTTATGAAATGCCTTCACATCATCTAGAGTAATACTCTGCACTGAATCAACGTTACCACTGAGTGAATTGGCATACGGATGATCCGCATATAAAAGGGCATTAAAAAACTGTCCAATCTTTGCTCTTGGACTTTCTTTTTGACGCTCTAGGCCAGCTAGGTATCGTGCCTTATCTTGCTCAAACTCCGCCTTATCAAATGCCGGAGTTAACAAGATGTCACGAAACAAAGGCATAACTGTGTCGATGTCTTTGCTAGCCAATGACGCACTTAATACACTGTATTCGAGGGCTGCACTACTGTTTGTTTCGGCACCAATGAAGTCGAGTTTCTCTTGCAGGTCTTGTCGCGTTAATGACTGAGTGCCTAGTAGCAAATTACTCGCAGTCATTTGCGCTAAACCGGCCTTGTCATCATTAATCGCTCCAGCTTTAACTATGGCCACTACATCAACTAATGGCACTTCATCCTGCTTCATTAAGTAGACTGTCAATCCATTCTTTAGAGTTAGCTTTTCATATGCAGGCAATGTAAATTCTGTAGCACTTGTGAAAGTAGCGAGAGTTAATAAGGCCGTGGAAGTAAGACCTACTATTAGTTGATTAAAGATCGTTTTCATTGCTATCCTCCTTGGCGTCCAAGATTCCTACAGTACGATTTGCTTTGCGCAGGTATTTTTTCGCTACGCGTTGAACATCTTCCTTCGTCACTTTATTAAGCGAGTTTGGTAGTTCAAATAGTGCTTTGTAATCGCCAAAATAAAATTCGTATGAACCAATGGTATTGGCTTTGCCGTTAATTGTGGCCATCTCTCTATAGAAATCGACTAATTGGCGATTTTTAACTTTTTGCAACTCTTGGTCAGTAACACCGCTTTTCATCACTTCATTTATTTGAGCAATGAGCCCTTTCTCTAAAGAGACTGCGTCCACATTCGGAGCGGCAATGGCATAAAAATAGAATAAGTTGGGATCGATTGATTCAGAGGCAAAGGCAAACACCTGTGCAGCCAATTCTTGTTTGTAGACCAACTCTTTGGATAACCTTGAAGTATCACCATCACTTAAAATACCTGCTAAGACTTGCAAGGCGTAATAGTCCTCGTGCTTGGTTTCTGGAACATGATAAGCCAGCATCACATTGGGGCTGCTGACTGATGCTTTTTGAACATACACGCGTCGCTCACCGATTTGCTCTGGTTCAACTGTGTGCACAGCTCTTGGCTCTGCTTGTGCTGGAATGGGTTCAAAATACTGTTTCGCTAGGCGCTTCACTTCATCAAGTTTAACCGCTCCAGCAATAACAACTATTGCATTGTTTGGCGCATAGTAGGTTTTGTGGAAATCCTTTAAATCTTGCAGCTTCCAGTTAGCAATATCAGACTCATGTCCAATAACGGACCAGCTATACGTGTGAGCACGAAATGCGGCTGCTTTAACTTGCTCACTCAGCATTCGATAATTTGAGTTCTCTAGCCCAGTGGAGCGCTCTGATGTAACAACGCCACGTTCACTTTCCACAACCTCAGCGTTAATATCGAGGTTCTGGATACGATCAGCTTCTAAATCGAACATTAATTCGAGTGCATCGGCGGGAAACCAATCAGTGTATACGGTCGAATTCTCTGTTGTGTAAGCGTTGTTAGAACCACCAGCGGCTTCCATAGTGCGATCAAACATCTTCGGCCCATACTTTTTTGAACCGTTAAACATCATGTGTTCGAAAAAATGCGACAAACCTGTAATTCCCGGATATTCGTTTCGTGAACCTACCTTCCAAAATAAATACATATTTGCATTTGGAATTGAATCGTCTTCAAGAACGATTATTTTCATTCCATTGTCTAAAGTAAATTGTTTAATATCTTCAGCTTTGGTTAAGGCTTGAGACTGGTTTGAAAGCAAAACGGTCGAGCAAAGTGCGTATAACAACCACTTTTTGATTCCGGGTAATTGCATTAGAAAACTCCAATTATTTCGTTAGCATACGAGCACTCGCTTGTGCTGCGCGCGAATAGTAAAGAGTCCCCAGGAATTAAACAATCTATGCTTTGTTAACAAATGTAACATCATTAAGTTCCCTTCAAATACCGTCGATTATTGAAAGTGAATAAACCTTTCAAAAGCAGACACAATTTATGCATCAAACCAACTTTAGTACAGCTGTGTAGCTCGCAAAGCAATGCTAATGTAGACCTTCGTAGAGCGCAGTATCATGTGCCGCGATAATTTGCATAGCTTCAGTTTAAGGAACCAAGGATTGGTTTCTTAAGCTGTATGGAAGCATGCTTATAGAATCAATTACTTTAAATAATTTAAGGATGAATTAAATATGAAAAATTTGACTGATGCAGAACAAAAGATGATTAGCGGCGGGAATCCTCTAGCAGGCTTCTTATGGACTTATTTGGGTGAAAAGTTAGTTGAAGCAGCCCTTGAGGCTGCGTCGGAGGTAGATGATATGTACCAAAATCCTGATATGCGCCTGCCGTACAATCGACTTTAAGCAAAGTGTGCGCTTATAAAAATGTAAAGGCCCTCGAACGGGCCTTGTTTCTTTAAAATCTTATCTAAATTTTAGGCCTCAACCTAATCAACGAAGGCTTAGACTAAACTTAACATTGGAGCAATTAATGAAAAGGTCTCACTTTGGTTTATTGGCGTTTACTTTTCTACTATTGAGCATCTGCTCATTGTTTGTTATTCATAGCAATTTTGTAACAGGCTTAGCTTGGAATATTGTTCCGCAATGCCTGATACTATTATTTTTTATTAGTTGTATTGCTTATGTCTACCCTAACATCTCTAACAAAGGCTTTGTCATATATAGTACTTCAATGATGCTAGCATGCTTAACGAATCAATTAAGCGAGTTTTGGTCTTCGACAAGTCTTTTAGTAGTAGCGTTTATGTCGGCTCTTTTCGTAACTGGACTTAGCAACTATGTTTACTTTAAATTTGCCAACAGACTTTAAGTCATCAGGAAACATCTGTGATTAAGTTGTCGGTTGACAATAAAAATGAAGAAAAAAAAAGGAAAATGACAACCCACCGTAAACTTAAGCGATACAAAGATGGCGCCTCTAACTCACTAAAAAACACACTAATATCTAAAATAATAACACTGTTTCATTGACATGTTGTTGCTCACATAATAGTGTTTTTAGCGGCAATAGGATTTGCCGATTTTTTTAACATGTAATTTAAACAGGAGTTTAATTAGATGAGACTTAGAAATAAAACTAAACTTTTTGCTTGTATGGCGGTTATGGGGATGGCATTCGCCGCACCTAGCTTCGCTGGGACCGTTTGTAGTACAAGTGTTATGACTCAAGAAGGTAGCATTGACGCGAATGATTCGCTTATGTATGCGATGGAAAGCTTTATCTTGAGTAAGGACTTTGACCCTTCGTTACCATACAAGGTGACGAGCGAGAAAAGTCAGTGTAGTAAATTGAATAAAGCCCAACAATCTAAATCTACATACAAAAACACTCTAAACGGTATTCCACTGCCAGACCCTAATCCTTCTGAAGGTGATACAAGAACTGTCACTCGAACAAGACCCGATGGAACTAGATCCTGGGCTTACACATATACTGATGGTGCGTGGGTGTTGACCGGATGGAGCTTCACTCCAAAAGCTCATGAAGAATCAGATATAGAACAATAAACTTCAAATCAGTTAATAATTTTGAATTTCAAAGGTCGCTAATAGCGGCTTTTTTTAACTGTAAATATTGGCTTCAATGGCGTAAATACCGCTTTAATTTTTCGCATACATATTCCAAAAAACATTGAATACTAACTAACTAACGCTACCAAATATTGTAAATCAATAAATTGTTAGATAGTTTGTTAACAAATTTTCTTTTGGACCAACATTGGTTGATTCGTCGGATTTAATTGGTCACACGTGCTTTACGAATGAACGACTACTAAACAGGATCGAACAAAAAAGGACTGAAATAAACTGCTGGTACTAAATTAAATTGTTAGAAAGATCGGTGTTTCGGAGATTGATTAATTACTTGGATGAGTTATTTTTGTGGGGATGTTTTTAAATGCAGAAATAACGAGGCGATGCAGACGCATCACCTCATAAGAAACTTAGATTGTTTCAACGTTTGCAGCTTGCAAACCTTTTTGGCCTTCTTCTACTTCGAAAGACACTTTTTGGCCTTCTGGAAGAGTTTTATAACCTTCAGCAACGATTGCTCTAAAATGAACAAAAACGTCTTTGCCGCCATTGTCCTGAGTAAGAAAACCATAACCTTTATCGGCGTTGAACCACTTAACTGTGCCTGTAACTTTAGACATGTAAACCTCAAATATATATAAATTTAACCGCGCAAATAGCTGCGCATTTCGAATTTCTGGCAAGATGACTTACTGAGATTTTACTTACAAATGGAAAAACGTCTAACTGATGGTCACGGACGTGAACAAAGAGGTTTATAGCACTTACAGTAACAAACTAAATAACATTGTCTTTTCAGAAACGACGCTAGTGTAGCACAAAAAATGCCATTGCAAATTATTATTCGTTGAAATTGCTAAATAAACGAACAAAAATCAACATTGGCATTCGTATAAAATTCGTACAAAGCGTTACGGACGTAGCGCTTTGTCCCCTCTTGCCAATCCACAAACACCAGTGCGCGCAGACTCAATAATATCCGCGCATTGCGACATTACATCTTCAAAAGCACAAAGCTTGTCGCTCGTGCCTGTAATTTCGATGGTGTAATTATTAGAATTGACATCGAGTATGCGGGCGCGAAAAATGTCAACGTTTCGCTTCACTTCTGCTCGAGACAATTCCGTTCTTGTTGCAACCTTAATTAACATCAACTCACGCTCGATATGCGGTCCTTCGGTTAACTCCGCCACTTTCAAAACGTCAATTAACTTATTCACCTGCTTTGTGATTTGCTCAATAACTTTATCATTACCCTGGGTAATGATCGTCAAGCGAGATAAGCTTTCGTCATCTGTTGGTGCAACACACAATGAGTCCACGTTAAAGCCTCGTTGAGAAAAAACACCTACAATTCTTGATAGTGCACCTGGTGCGTTTTCCATTAGTACTGAAATAATTCGTCTCATTATGTACGCTCCGTTTTACTCAAGCGCATGTCGTCCATGGCACCGTACTTAATTTGCATTGGATATACGTGTTCACTTTGGTCCACCATGATATCCATAAAAACAAGGCCTTCTGTTGCAAAACAACGCGCCATTGCATCATCTAACTCGTCCAAGTTATCAACTTTAATGCCTGTGTGGCCATAAGCTTCAGCTAGAGCTACAAAATCGGGCATTGAATCCATATAAGAATGTGAATGACGTCCTTTATAATTCATATCCTGCCACTGACGCACCATACCTAATGCGCGATTATTTAAGGAAATAATTTTTATAGGCAAGCCATATTGTAAACAGGTCGACAACTCTTGAATATTCATCTGAATACTACCATCGCCAGTAACCACAACAGATACGGCATCAGGGTGTGCGAACTGCACGCCCATTGCTGCTGGAAGACCAAAGCCCATAGTTCCCAGTCCACCTGAGTTAATCCAGCGTCTTGGTTTTGCAAATGGATAGTATAAAGCGGCAAACATTTGGTGCTGGCCAACATCCGAGCTTACATAAGCATCACCTTTCGTGTGCTCATACAAAGATTGAATAACTTTCTGTGGCTTAATGACTTGGCTTGATTGATCAAACGCCAAGCAGTTTTTGCCACGCCATTCTTCAATTTGCTCCCACCAATCAGCTAACTTTTCTTCCTGAGCAGTGAAGTCTGCATTAGCGAGTAAATCAAGTATCTGTAGAAGCACTCTGTCAACTGAACCCACGACTGGAATATGCGCATTCACAATTTTAGAGATTGAAGCGGGGTCGATATCAACGTGAATAATATCAGCGTGAGGACAAAATTTATCAACGTTATTGGTTACCCGATCATCAAAACGAGCACCCAAAGCGATAATACAATCTGAATTGTGCATGGTTTTGTTAGCTTCAAGCGTTCCATGCATGCCCAACATCCCAACAAACTGTGGATGCACGGATGGGAAAGCACCTAAGCCCATCAAAGTACTACAAACTGGCGCCTTTAAAAGCTCAGCTAGTTGTGTCACATATGGGGCGGCTTCTGCTGCGATTGCACCACCACCCACGTAAAGAACAGGGCGTTGTGCTTTTAACATCGACGCGACTGCTTTTTTAATCTGCTTATTATGACCTTTCGTCGTAGGATTATATGAACGCATTGAAACGTCACTTGGAAAAACGTAAGGGTGCGAATCTTGAACATTCACTATGTCTTTTGGAAGATCAACAACAACAGGACCTGGACGGCCTGTATTGGCTATATAGAAAGCCTTGGCAATCGCCATTGGGATGTCTTCAGCTTTTTTGACTAAAAAGCTATGTTTAACGACGGGTCGAGATACTCCAACCATGTCACACTCTTGGAAAGCATCCTCGCCTATATGCATTGAAGGTACTTGCCCTGACAAGACTACCATTGGAATAGAATCCATGAATGCGGTTGCAATGCCAGTGATAGTGTTTGTAGCACCCGGACCTGAAGTAACTAGAACAGCACCCGTTTTCCCGGTTGCGCGAGCGTAGCCATCAGCCATATGTGCCGCGGCTTGCTCGTGGCGCACTAGGACGTGCTTGATATCTTCTTGAGCATAAAGGGCATCATATATATCGAGTACCGCCCCGCCCGGATAACCGAACAAGTGCGTTACACCCACATCTTTTAGCGCCTCTACCACCATAGCGGCGCCAGACATCATCTTCACAGGACTCTCTCCTTAACTGTTTTATCATAAAATACGAGCTTATAGCTGGAATATAGCCCAGCACAAACAAAGATAAAACCCAAAAGTGAGAAAAAGTGAAATTATCATCCTAATATGCGTAATAAATAGGATGAATATACCAACGAAGAATGTTAATAGCTTGTAAACAGGATGTGCAGCCTAATTAATCATCCAAATCAATATCTATATCATCATCTACGTCATTTACTAAATCGTCATCTAATCGGCTATCGCTTGACGCTTTTTTCGTACCATGAATACTTGCATATTTTGGTCGATTTATACGATTTTGATATTTTAACCAAGCGCGCTCAGCGATTGTATCAGGTTGCTTTCGTCCAAACGCAGCATCGATGAAGCCTTGTTCCTCTTCACTTGAAGGGGCTAAATGACCATCGACGAGCGCGGCAATTAAACAGCCATATCGTGATAATGCTTGACTCTCAGCGATAGAAAAATCGCCAGAGCGGGAAAAACCATAAGGATAATGTTTAGGATCGCTAAACATACGTTTTAAAAGTGATTCGCTATTCATGTTTAACACAAGAAATTGCTCCCCGAAATGAGACCAAAAAACAATGGGACTTGCTTACAGGAGGCATTAGTAATCTGAACTTGAGGTGATGTCAATAGCTAATTTTAATATCATTATAAAAAGCAACATTTCGTTGCTTTTATACTAGTAAAAATACTGTCCGGGCCGGTTATTTATGGTTTTTATCCACCCATGCCCAATGCATTTCAGCAATAACTGGCTCATTTCCGCTTTCATCAGTTACTTTTACATCAACAAGAAAGTCGCCTTTAGGCTCTGTTTGTAGTTTATGAATCTGTTCATCACTCAAGCTCGCCACAGCTTGCATATCACCATACGCTCTTTTTACGTATTTAAGATTCATGCTCTTTATTAACGGCAAGCGATCACTTGGTAAATTTATGCCGACGACAAAGCCAGTTGCCGATTCAGCGATCAGCGCCATTGCCGCTGCATGCACGGAGCCAATGTGGTTTTGTACTTTTGTCCTATTTTTAATGAAAAAAGTAACGCTTTTCAAATCCGTTTCTTTTATGTCAATTTTGCATGTTCCGACGAGTTTAACTTTATACCTGAACACCCACGTAAGTATTTTAAAACGCACAAAAAGCGGCGCTTTCATCACTTTATCAACAAAAGTTCTTAATGGGTTTACAGAAGACATATTAATTTCCGCGTTTAGTTAAATTATATATTAATGAGGGAGGTCGAAGTCTAACAGTAGAGCAGTTTTAGTTTAAGCTCAAATGTGCCTGAGGATATAGAATGAGATAGTAGAAACAAAAAAAGCACAGTAAAAACTGTGCTTTTTTTTGAATTTGGAGCGGGAAACGAGATTCGAACTCGCGACCCCGACCTTGGCAAGGTCGTGCTCTACCAGCTGAGCTATTCCCGCAATCTGGAGGCGCATTCTACAAAAATATCGCCACAGTGCAAGCTTATTTTCCAATTATTTTCAAAATAAGCCTCAAGCGCTTAAATCTTAAACACATTCTCACGATAGAACTTCATCTCGTCAATTGACTCGATAATATCATCTAGTGCCAAATGGACTCCCCGCTTTTTGAAGCCTGTTAGAATCTCTGGTTTCCACCTAGCTGTTAGCTCTTTTATGGTACTCACATCGATACTGCGGTAGTGAAAATATTCCTCTAACTCTGGCATGTATTTAACAAGGAATCGTCTATCCTGACCAATGGTATTTCCGCAAAGGGGTGACTTTCCTTTTGGTACATACTTCTCTAAGAACTTAATTGTTTCTTTAGTTGCTGCATCTACGTCGTATTCACTGGCTCTGCAGCGGTCCGTTAAGCCCGTTGCACCATGTGTTTTTATGCACCACTCGTCCATATTATCGAGCACATCATCTGGCTGGTATACTGCGATAACAGGACCTTGCGCCAAAATATTAAGTTCTTTATCAGTGACGATAGTTGCAATCTCCATCACAACGCAAGTTTCAGGATCTAGCCCTGTCATTTCCATATCGATCCAAACTAAGTTTGAGTCATTTAGTACTTCGTTCCCCGCCATGATTACCCCAGCTGTTAAATATCATGAAAATTATAGCTAAAAAAGGTAACATGCGTTTAAGAATTTCGCCAACAAGTATTCAATACACAAGGTTCACGTGGCTAAAAAACCTAAATTATCTGATCGCCAAAAACGACAGGTCAAAGATAACCGTACAAAACGCTTAGCAAGTAAACAAGTTGTGCACAGTGATGAGCATTTAGGTGCCGAGTTAAAAGGTCGCGTCATTGGCCGCTTTGGAAAACACGCAAACGTAGAATCCATTGAAGATGGCAGCGTTCACAAATGTCATATTCGACGCACAGTAAACTCTGTTGTTTGTGGTGATAACGTTTTATTTCGTCCATCACAATCCGACGACTCACGAGACCGCGGTGTGATTGAAGTCGTTTTGGACCGAGTTACCACACTAACTCGCCCAGACTTTTACGATGGGGTAAAACCGATTGCGGCGAACATTGATCAAATCATCGTAGTAAACGCCATTGTTCCTCAACTCTCCGCACATATCATAGACAGGTATTTAGTTGCTTGCGAAGACGTCGGCATACCGCCGGTGATTGTGATAAACAAGATGGAACTACTCAGTAACGAAGATCGTGAATACGTAAAAGAAGTTGTCGAGATCTACGAGGAAATTGGCTACACAGTAATTTACATGAGCTGTGTTACTCAAGAAGGTGTTCTTGAACTGTCTGGCTTGTTAAAAGATAAGATTAGTGTTTTTGTTGGTCAAAGTGGTGTTGGTAAATCAAGCATTATTAACCAACTTCTTCCGGATGCCGAAGAGGTAGTTGGTGATATATCTAAAAACTCAGGTCTTGGTCAGCACACCACGACTGCAGCTAAACTCTTACACTTCGAACAAGGTGGTGACTTAATTGATTCTCCTGGTGTCAGAGAGTTTGGTCTTTGGCATTTACCGGTCGAAAAAGTTACCTCAGGCTTTATAGAGTTTCGTGATTATATTGGTGGCTGCAAATTTACTGATTGCAAACATGGCACTGATCCAGGTTGTTTAATCAGACAAGCCGTTATGGAAGGGAAAATCACCGAGGATCGTTACGAGAGCTACCATAAAATTGTAGATTCCCTTGAAGAAAACCGACCCGCTTATTCGAAAGGGTAATTTCACATAAGAACTTAATTCCTCATTCTTTTATTCTTTGTTGTACAATGAGCGCGAATAAATTATGGAGAGAATCCAGTGTTAGATTGGTTTAAAGTTCGCGTTCAATACATACTTCCAAAACACCTGCTATCTAGAATGGTCGGTTGGCTTGCGGCCGCTGAAGCAGGCTTTGTTACTCAGTTTTTGATCAAGATATTCGTAAAAGCATTTAAAGTAGATATGTCAGAAGCGAAACACTCTGACCCCAGCTACTACAGAACATTTAATGCATTTTTCACACGCGAACTAAAAGATGACATTCGTCCAATCGAAGATGATGAGAAGCAACTTTGTCATTCCGTCGATGGCCGTGTTAGTCAATTCGGAAAAATTATTGGCGATGATATTTTTCAAGCCAAGGGTCACAACTACAGTTTAACAACTCTATTAGGTGGCAAACCTGAACTCGCAAATGTTTTCAAAGGCGGCGACTTTGCTACCATTTATCTATCTCCGAAAGATTACCATCGTATTCACATGCCTATCGATGGCAAACTTACAGACATGCTGCATGTACCCGGTGAATTGTTCTCAGTTAATCCATTAACCGCTGCAAACGTTCCAGGCTTATTTGCTCGTAATGAACGAGTTGTCACTATCTTTGATACGCCCGTTGGTAAAGTTGCAATTGTGCTTGTAGGAGCAACAATCGTTGCTAGCATCGAGACAGTTTGGGCAGGTAACATTACACCACCTGCAGGCAAAACGGTGCAGCACTGGCAGTATGAAGACCAAGAAATTACTTTGAACAAAGGTGAAGAGATGGGTCGCTTTAAGCTAGGTTCGACAATTGTTGTTTGCTTTGAACCAAATGCTGTTGAATTTACAGATCTTCAAGCCGGAATGGTGACTCGTTTGGGTGAAGCATTTGCATCAATTAAAGAAGATGAAGACAACTCTAGCGACGCTAAGTAATCTTGATGGATCCAGTCAAAAAAAGCCTAATATCATTGCATATTACAGTAATGTTATTAGGCGGCACTGCCCTGTTCTCTCAGCTAATCCCATTAGATTCAATTGATATCACCTTCGGGCGTTCCTTTTTCGCCTGTTTATTGCTTTTTGCGGTTGCAGCGTTCTCGGGTGAAGGCTTACGTTTAAATTCGAATAAAGACTATTTCATTGCATTCGGTCTAGGCATTATCATGGCGGTACATTGGGTTAGCTATTTTATGGCAATGCAATTATCGAGTGTATCTGTTGGTATTATTGCTCTATTTACCTTCCCAGTAATCACCGTTTTTCTTGAGCCTTATTTCGAGAAAACCTGTGTCCTGTGGCAAGACATTGTTAGCGCACTAGTAGTATTACTTGGTATAGCTTTGATCGTACCTGATGTCTCTTTAGATAACGACGTAACCCTTGGCGTTATTGTGGGTATCTTATCTGCATTTCTTTATGCTATTAGAAATTTGTGGCATCGCAATTACTTTTCTCATTATAGCGGCGCGAAAGCCATGGCTTGGCAAACGCTAATTATTTGCCCTACCCTTGTTTTCTTCGTTTCTGATGACTTAGTTCTGATTGATACTAATACCCTTTGGTTACTTGTTGCGCTCGGTACCTTTTTTACTGCTGTGCCCCACGCGATGGTCGCAAGTTCACTCAAGCATTTGCGAGCAAAAACCTTTTCCTTAGTTGCCTGTATGCAACCATTTTATGCCATTCTATTTGCTATCATTTTGATTAATGAACAGCCTACTTGGCAAACTTTAGTAGGCGGGCTACTGGTAATTTCGGCGGCAGTATACGAAACTATCAACACGCATAGAGAAAACCAAAAAGTTAAACAATGCTCGTAATTGCTCATCGTGGGTTCAGTAGCCAATACACAGAAAATACTCTTGTTGCTTTCAGTCGTGCTTTAGAGCTTGAAGTAGATGCAATCGAGCTTGATATCCATCAGGTAGGCAATGAGTTTTTAGTCTTCCACGACCCCTATGTCAACAAATTAACTAACGGCGAAGGTCGTATTTTCGACATGACCTTCGATCAGGCGCGTCTACTTCAAGTGAAAGGCGAAGAGCAGATTCCAACCTTAAATGAAGTTGCCTCTCTGATAGGTGATAAAGCAATACTCAACATTGAAGTTAAAACACTGATATCAGTAAAAGACTTTGTAAGCTATGCTAAAAACCTGATGAAAGCATACCGTTGCAAGGTCGTTGTTTCTTCTTTCGACCATCCACTGTTAATGGCTATCAAATATAGTTTCACTGATTTTGCTGAGACTGAGGCACAGGCAGATGAAGTTTATCCTATAGAATTTGCGGGTTTAATTGCTCATGCGCCCTTCGACCATGCAAAGTTTGCTAGTAGTTTAGGTGTTTCCATAGCCGCAACAGATTGGAATACTGTGAATGCCGACTTCGTGGAAGACGCTCATAAACGAGACCTTAAGGTGTGGTGTTACACCGTAAACCACCAAGAAACTTTACTAGAGCTGCAGGCAATGGGCGTTGATGGTATTTTTACTGATCGCCCTGACTGGGCACGAAAACTTCTTAATCAATAGTAATTCATTTAGCTCAAATCACTTATTAACTATGCGAGCTAGCTTAATTTTCTAAGCACTGATTCGCTGCCAATGGTGAAGCTAAAGACACACTAGGATCCCAAATTCTATCCCAAATCAATGCGACCTTACTCATGTCAGGTCGCATCGTAATCTTCTCAAAGCTTCCACTTTGTACTCCAGAATCGTTTTTTTCACCAACAACGAAATTAAATGCATAGCTGCACTCTACACCCATTCGCAGATCTGAAAGAATCACTTTGTTTTCGTTCTGCCTTATAGAGTAAAAGCCTTTTGTAAACCACTGTAAGCGCTCTACTCCCCAAACATTACTGATGCCTTCAAGTAGTTCGGGATAGCTT
Source organism: Glaciecola sp. MF2-115 (assembly GCF_047250385.1). Classification (NCBI taxonomy): domain Bacteria; kingdom Pseudomonadati; phylum Pseudomonadota; class Gammaproteobacteria; order Alteromonadales; family Alteromonadaceae; genus Glaciecola; species Glaciecola sp. MF2-115. The sequence goes on along the minus strand of NZ_JBLBVM010000048.1, from coordinate 39,386 downwards.
TTATAGGCCGTTAAGCTTAGCTCGGTAGACTCATCAAAAACTGAAGCATAGCCTTCATAATATTGATTATCAGACATAACAACAATTCGCCACAACAATGTATTCAGTGGTGCTGGCGTACTTACATATTTAGCGTCGTTAATGCCGCGCTCAAGTAATGCCGTATCTACTTTATGATCAATAAGTACTTTGGCAATTAAAGACCAAACAATATAAGCGCTGCTCAGTACTAAACCAAACCCATTAATCTGGCTTCTTCTCGCTAAACTTATTTTAGGCATAAGTGTGAAGCCTACACCAACTAACAATGGCAAGGTATATAAGGGGTCGATAATAAAAAGATTGGACACACCAACAGGATATTCCGTAAGTGGCCACATGAGCTGAGTCCCATAAACGGTAAAACTATCGAGAATTGCATGAGTTGATAAACATAAAAACACCAGACAAAACCAGCGTGTACGATATTGCCGAGTTTGAGTGTGTATTTTCAGGATCAACCAAGTGATAAATGGGCTAGCGAGAAGATGGACGAAAAGGGAGTGGCTAAAGCCTCGGTGATAAGTGAAGGCCTCGACCTCACCACCATAAGGTAAGAAGACATCTAGATCAGGCAAAGTACCCAATACTGCACCCCAGACAACGGCTTTACGACCAACCTGCTGTCCTAGAACTGCATAGGCAACAGCTCCGCCTAGAGCGACCTGAGTTAAAGAATCCATTTTTGCTTAATGCTATTTGCTCGAACCACACTCGTCTTCACAAGTTTTACAGCTTTTGCACAAACGCATATTTGTGATGTGAGCAGCAATAATTAGAAATGCACCAATCGCGATGGTAAATGGCTCATATTGTTCGCCAAAGATATCTTTGTTCCAATAAATTAAGCCGCCTAATACCAAAGAATATAAAGGGTAGAGTTGACGATGATACTTGTGAAAGCCTATGAACAAGGCCGCAAAGCCTATCATAATAGAGAAGCTGAGTATCATGCGCTCAAACCAAACTTCCGCAAAGAAACTACTTGCGACTAGTGGTGCAATAGGGAGTAACAAGGGAAGGAGTAAGCAGTGGACTGCGCAAAGGCTAGACACCCAAATACCGATGCGATCCAAAACGACATTTTCCGTTTTCACGTCGACATTAGCTTGAGCAGGCTCAATAACACCAGCATCTTCACTTAGTATTTGTGGCTTCAGTTCAGCTACTTTGCTGTTCATTTACTCTTCTCTTTAAACTGATTAGGATCGGCTCATTGCCAACTAGCGTTATAATATAACATCTAAAAGGAAGAGTGTAAAAGTATTAAATTTGTACGAGTGTATTTTTTATTAAACTACTGAGGAGCGATGTCCGAAGTAGGAAGATTAGTTTCTTTCGCAAGTCTTGGCTGCTCAAATTGATATTCACTGATTGAACCGTCACCAGCTAAATACTCACTCACGGTGATCAACTCAATATCGTCAGGTAAATTGGCTAACTTTTCTTTTAAGAATTCAATACTAACAGCGTACGGATGTGCAATCCCTATCACCGAGCCATTACGTCGAGCCTTTCGAATTAGTTGCTCAAATTGTTTTTCAAGGAAGGCTTCAGTAGCGTAGTGATCAAGAAAGACATGTCTTTGTGCGCTTGCCACGCCTCTTTGCTGTGCAATTTTCAACGCTTTTGTGAATTTGGTGGTACGGCTATCAATGAAGTACAAATTATTATTACTTAACACATCCATCACGGCATTCATTTGTAAGGTGATTTGGGTCAACTTACTGCCCATATGGTTATTCACACCTATGGCGTGTGGAACTGACTCCAATGCTAGCAGTAAATTACTTTCAACTTCCTTGGGATACATACTCGCAAGCAAGGCTCCATCACCTAATGACTCTCCATGTAATGACTCCATTGGCATGTGGAGCATTACTTCTCGACCTTGATGGAAGGAATAAGTTGAGTACTCTGTTGAGAATCTGGTATGGGGTAAAATTGAAAAAGTTACTTTTTCGGAGAGAGCAAAAGCGTCGGCATCAGCTCGTTTATTTCCGATGTCGTCTATAATGATGGCAATCTTGGCCTTTTTTTGCTTATAGCTTTGGTATTGCTTTACTTGTTGTGAACTTGCTATATGCGAATTCGCTAGCTTTGCATTCACAATACTGCCTTTAACTTGGCTATTTTTAGTTAATAGCTGAGCGGCATTTACAAATAAGCTGACAGAAGCCAACAGCACGACTATTGTTATTTTTTTTAGCACACTTATTCTTCACTTTTTATTACCAATTGCATATCTGGTAACACAAGTTGATTGTTATTATTATTAGTCAGTTATAGGATATCAATGGTCTGCAAAAATTGCACCTAAATGAAGGTAAAAAGTGTAATTTAGTCAAAAACACCAACGTTGCTTTTTTCTAAATCGCTGAATGCACTGTATAACCTGACCTGCAGAGAATCGGTGGCATAGCTTATTTTTTGAATGCTGTGCTAAAAAGTAAAATAGCAAATTAAGTCACCACTAGAATCGTCAATTTAATGTCTATTTTTAATACATTTAGACAAACAAAGCCTTTTGACCTTGCTTCATGGAAAATGAGATTTACCTCAAAAACAAAGTACTTGCACATTTTAGGAGTCAGTAATGGCGACACCCGAAGAAATGCTACAAACGATGATAAGTAACCTCCCTGAAAAAACAGGTAAATCATTAGATGAATGGCTTAAGTTAACTACAACGAAAGGCTTTGCGAAACATGGTGAGTGTCTTAAGTACTTAAAGTCTGAGCATGCGGTCAGTCATGGCTTTGCTAATCTTATAGCTAGTAAAACACTGGAAGCAAAGGCGCAACAAACAGGTGCGGTTGAGGTAGACCCATTGCAAGCCCAGTACTCAGGCGCAAAGGCGGGATTAAAACCTATTTATGACAAGATAATCACTCAGGTAACAAACTTTGGTCCTGACCTTGAGATCTCTGTGAAAAAAACCTATGTCAGCTTGCGCAGAAACAAGCAATTCGCATTGATACAAGCGTCAACAAAAACCAGAGTCGACCTAGGCTTGCAATTACCAGGAACTCCAGTAACTGATAGACTTGAGTTATCAGGTAGCTTTAACAGTATGGTGTCGCATCGTGTGCGATTACAATCCCCAGAAGATGTTGATTGTGAGTTGATTGATTTACTCGAAATAGCTTATGACCGAAATTAATTGGCGCGCTCTAAATTGAGTCTAGTTGATATCGCCAACTAGCATAGGTCAGAAGGCTTTCATTCCATATACCACTGCGATACACTAAAGCGCGGGAAATAAAAAGAATAATTATCATATGGAAATGACGCAAACGTCTAAACTACTTAGAAGAACTTCTAAGGACATATCACAGCGCTCAATCGCTGGCATTTTAATATATCCGATTTTTTGGCCGCTACTAGCTTACGGTAGTGATTTTGATAAAAATTACCCGACTACAGTTTTAACTCTCACTATTCTTCATATTGTCATCTCAGCAGTGCGCTTGGTGCACGTTTATTTGCATGAAAAAATTCCAGAAAGCTCCCTTGGTTTGTGGATGAAAGTTTCATCTACTTTGGTTGTTTCTCAAGGTGCACTTTGGGGGCTCATGTTCGCAGTCTCGTTATTAAGCCCAAATGAGCAGTTTCAATTTTTTATGACGATGTCTTCAGCTGGTGTCGCAGCCGGCGGCACAAACACATTCGCACCCAATAAGCTTTTAGCTGGCGCATTTGCAATAGTGCTACTATTACCTACGATGGTAGTGACACTATATAGTCAAGATTATATTGTCTCCGCAATCATCCTTGCGTATTTATTCTATATTTTTGGATTATCACGCAACCAATATAATGAATACTGGCGCTCCATAAAAAATGAGCTATTACTCGAAAAACAATCGCGTACCGACTCTTTGACTCAACTCGATAACCGCCGTTTCTTTGATGAGAAGCTTGATGAACTCTGTCACCTAAGTTCACGAAATCATGAAATTTTAGCCGTTATTGTGATTGATTGTGACCACTTCAAATCTATCAATGATAACTATGGCCATGATGTCGGTGATCTTTGCTTAAAACATATTGCTGACACTTTAAAACAAGCCTTACCGAGAGCAACCGATGTTTGTGCTCGCTATGGTGGAGAAGAGTTTAGTGTCTTACTACCAGGGACAGACAAAGAAGGTGCCATTCGCGTTGCAGAGCGGATTCGTCAGAGCGTAGAACAAACACCACTTTGCTACAAAAAATTCGTTATCGAAATGACTGTTAGCATTGGCGTTACCGCCCATCACATCAACAAATTTCAACCTGAACTTCCCAAAGAACTATTTAAAGAAGCCGACGATGCCTTATTTCAAGCTAAAGAAAAAGGCAGAAACCGCTGTGTCTTTTATAGCGAATAAATTAGCTAATTAGGACAATTACTCGACTATGCCAGTCGATACGGATACAAACCTACCAACGGTCTAATATCCAATAAACGGCCAAGCCACCGACTACGACTGATAAAAACTGAACACCATACCAACAGTAGTGTTTATTCTTTCTTAGTTTTAACAATATTGGCAGTAGTAATAATAGAATTGCGATTTGGCCAAGTTCCACACCTAAATTAAACGCCACAACACTCAGCAGTTGATGTTGATCGGAAAGGCCCAATTCAGATAATGCCCCCGCGAAGCCCATGCCATGTATTAAGCCAAACACAAACGTTATTAGACTCAACTTATGAATGAACGGGAATATATTATTGACCACATTAAATAAAATTGATGCGGCGATAACCACTTCAATCCAAGACCCCATTGTCGGTATTAGTCCTAAGGCAGTGCCTGAGAGCGTAATTGAGTGAGCAAGTGTGAATGAGGTCACAATCCATAGCGTTTTCTTGATAATAGTCCGTGATGATTCAATTCCTTTCCATTCTCCCTTTTCTCTGTAAAGACAGACAGTCAGCAGCAAAGTAAATAGAAACAAAATATGGTCTAAGCCAATTAAAATGTGGAATATGCCCTGATAGATAAAGGTCATGAATGTAAAGAAGATTGAACTCTCGTTTAAATCAAGATTAATGGAGTGCTGAGTGTTTTTATCGTCCATGATAAATACATGCTCTTCTTGTTCTAGTTGAACACGAAAGATTGCTTTGTGATTTGCTGCAGCCTCAAAGAGTAGCGAGTAGGATATGCGTAATGTACTCAAGTCATCACATTGAGAGGTAAACGGTAAAACTAAATAACTCACACCATTTAACTCTTGCAGCGCTATGTTTGCATCAAAATTCAATGCGCAAGGTGAGTCTCCCATAATCAAGCTCATACCACTGGAAACATAAGCCTGAACGCGGTTTGTACTGCTTTCAATTTCTCCCCAAGTTAATTGTCCATCTAAATCTAAATCCAGATTGAGAACTTCTTTTAAATCGAGGATATCTAATTTTACTTCCCCGTCGAGTTTGTGTTCTTGATCTACACCAATGGAAACATATGTGGTACTCAACTCATGAGCGTTTAAACTACTTGAAAATAAAAGTAAGAAACTCAATACCATTACTGACTTAATCATGAAGAGTGCCCTGGTTCGTTTTGCTCACTAAGGTCGTTTGTATTTTAGTTTGGGTCATCGATAGTAAATCCTTATCTTCCAGAAGCTTTGCTTGCTGCCAGTTCACCAAGGCCCATTGATGCGCGACTTCGTAATTTTGTTCAATATGAAAATAGTAGAGAGCAATATCAAAAGCATGCTCCTTATCTTGGCGCGCCTCTCTTAGATCAACTCTAGCTTTAGCCTGACTTCGCCAATAACTCGTCTTTGCGCCAATTTCTTGCTCGGCAATCGCAAGTCGCAGTATTAAAGCGTCATCTTTAACATTGCTTGCATTCACTACTTTTTGAACCTGTGACATCACTTCAGTCGGTCGAGCTAATTCCAGCTGTATGTCCGACCAAAGTACCCAAAAACTTAGCGGCAACGTCTTATCTAAAAACGGTGATAATAATTGATCTGCCATCAGAGTATTACCATTTGCTTTCACTAAGCTGGCATAAACTTCAGTAATCCAAATTGATAGTTCATCATCCTTTGGTACTTGGTTTTCTAATAGCATTGAAAGTTGCTTAACACTTTCTGTCAGCTTGCCGTCTTGAGCAGCAGCATTCAATGCACATGTCGCCACGATAGTTTGGTCTGTGCTTAATAGTAATTGTACACACATTTTTTTCGCCATTTCCGCATCTCCTAATACAGAATAAATATTGGAGAGCAATAACGTAGCATTCACATGGCCCGGATCTATCTGTAATACTCTAAGTAACAAAAGCTTACTTTCTTCAAAGCGATGGTAGTGCTGCTGAATAACGGCATCAAAATACAGTTTCTGTGCCTCTGATAAATCGCTTGAACTTGCCTTCGCTAGCAAACTAGATGCAATCGAATAATTTGCACTATTACCTGGATAAATTGCTTGTTCTAGTAAATTTACTAGTTGTTCACGAAAGGATTCCTCGGTCGTCTTCGTAGCCCATTGAGCAACAACGAAGTCTTTAGAAATTGGGATGAAAGGTTCGGATGCGTCACTTTTGTTAGATATAAAACTGAGAGCAATGAAAAAGTAAATACTGGTTTTCATAAGTGAGTAATCCTTGCTACTGAATAATTTGCTGTGTGTTAAAAAATAATTTTGGTGAAAAAAGATGCCATCCTTGGCAAAACTGCTTTAATTCCCGTCGATCAAATCTTGATAATCTGTCTGATCATTAGTGTCTTTGATAATAACTCGGCCATTCAGTCGCAATGGCGAATCACTTTCTGCAGCCGCAAATGCTTCACGGCTGTAGCTTAAAAAGGACACTTCAAGGGCTTCAATAGTAATGCTTACTGTCGCTGAAGCCTCTAGGCCACCTGCATCTTTAACAACATAGGTGAAGGAATCGCTTCCAGTCACTTCATTGAAAGGTTGGTAGGTGTAGCTCCCTGAGCTATTCAAAGAGATACTGCCCAACTGCGGTTGAGTGAACAACACGAAGGTAAGTGCATCTCCATCTGGGTCAGAGCCCGAAAGCTGATCAGTAATTGGCACCTCTGTTTGTGTCAACAAATTCACCGATACAGCTGAAGGCGCTTGATTGGGTGATACTGTTTCAAAGTTGGTATCGTCACTGTCAAAACAAGCAGTCAGACTCATGACTCCAGCAATTAAAACACCTACTTTTATTGCGCTTTTTTGAATTTTCATCATATTCTCCTCAATAACAATTATTCAGAACCAGCTATTGGTGCAGCAAGGTATGGGAATGTTGTCATCATCATATTAGCGTTGCTTGGTGCGCCATCTGTGAATGGTACGTTACCAACACTCGCATCTTCTGGAGTACAAATACCTAGGTTAGTTGGTTCACCCGCAATTGGGATTGGGTGACATAAAGCGCCCATCACAACACGTAAAGCGATATCAACAACATCATCACCAGGTCGACGACCATTAGGGAAGCCTGCAAGATCATCACCGGCAACACCAAATGGGCTTTGCTCAGCGGCTACTGTTGCAGATATTGCAGTATTTAAACGCAGCATTTCAGAAGGTGTGACTATTTGCATTTGGTTTACACCTTCAAAGCCTGTCAAAAACGCTGTGACTAAATCGACTCTTGGGAAGTTAGTTGGCGCAAGTGTTTCTATATTCGCACCCAACGTTGTATTTACCGCGTCTCTGAAAAGTATATTCAGTAATTCTGGTAACGAAGGATGAGTCACATAATCAGCAAATTGACCATCGTTTTTTGGATGTGAAGACGAGAACTTATCTTTGTCTTTAATACCAATCACTAGCTCATTCACCAATGGCGAACCTAATCGAGATACTTGTGTTAAAGCACCACCATTTACTTCTGTTTTATCAAAAGTAGGATTTGGGTTTAGGATCCTTGCTTGTGGCAAGCTTGCTGTAGTCCAAGCACCAATAGTGCCATTTCCTTCACCAGTAACACACGCTTTTGGTACTTCGATAGCAATACTCGTTACGTTCTTATCCGCTAGATTATCATTTGCAGAGGCTTGCGTAATACCACCTGGAAAGCCTTCACCATCGCCGTTACCAGGAGCACTATCGCCTTCAACGGGTACATAGTTGACCAAATCAAAGGTTTTGCCTAGGTTAACAACGAATGGGTCTTTACGCTGTCCAACGAACACGCGAGCTGCAGCTTCACAACCTGGTATTTGCACGTTGTAAATAAAGCTGTTTGCATACTCGGAGTAACCAGCAGCACTAGTAAAGGTTTTGTTACCGATATAATCGAGCGGCTTTTTGAAAGCTGCTCCTGACGCAGTAATCGATGTTTTTGTACCTGTACTCATTTCACCTTCAACTAAGGTTAGATCATAGGTCTCGGCAAAATTCGCATTCGCATCACTTTGTGCACTGATGCCGCCAACATTAATTAGTGGCACTGCGACAGACTTTTGATTACCTTCTGGACCAACCATAAGGGCAACGCCTTGATTATCGTTAGGTAAAGACTTAGCAAAGTTAAATGCAAAAGTCATATCTTCAATAGCATCACCGTCATTATCGATATGAATACTGTATGTTGCTTCTGGATCCATTGCGAAGTAGTTAGGGCCGCCATAAGCATCTTGTAGAGGAATATAATTTGCAATCATCGTGACATAGTCACTACGACCTTCTTCATAACTGTTAAATATATAAAAATCCGTTGAGTCTAATGTCGGAAATCGAGTGATGTTTGGTGCTTCGCGGTGACTTGAAGCATTGACAAACCCTGAGGCCAACACTGCAGCTATCGTTATTGCTAATTTAGAAACTTGTTTGTTTTTCATTTGGTTTTCCTTTGTTTTCTAAGTATGAATTAAACATTCAGAAAGCCAAACGCGTGAAACTTTAGATTGGATGCAAAAAAGATTAATATTTTTTTAAAAAAAATGGAGCAGCACTGAAGGCTGCTCCACAGAAGGGTTTACTAATTATAAATACGCGAGCTCTGTTGCATAAAGCACTTCAGTAGGTGCACCATTTGGTGAACCGCCCTTAGGTTCCTTACTAACTGCAATCGCAGCAATTTCTATATTGTCAAAATCACTCGGTTTTGAAAGATAGAACTCACCTGACTGCTGCATCACACCCAGTGAAATAGGTGCGGCTCCTGAAGCTGGAACAATCCATAACTGATAGTCATTGTTCGCTAGTCTTGGTACCGATGCCGTTACTTTCACTCTTATTTCAGTGCTCAGTACATCAATTGACCAAAGCGCTTTTTCATCAGCACTGTTTATGACAGCGATACTCTGGGCTTGTTGCGGTGCAACTGTGTCCAAATTAGTTGAAACAACAACGGCAAGTATCAATGCTGCAGCTGTCGCCAAACCTGACCACCACTTCCAAGCAACATTAACATTACTGCTTGATTTGCTACCTTGTTTAATTTGCACAACGTTACTGTTGCTGGTATCTAATTCGGACCGACTTTCAGCACTATTCGCAAAACCTAAACGTTGGCGTATATTTTGTAAAACGTAGTCTCTTGGCTGAATCGGCTCTAAGTGCAAAGCCATTTCATTCAAATGAGCTTCCCAATAACCAATTTCTCTTGCGACATTCTCATTTCCAAATTTTAGTGACTCAAAACGTTCTCTTGCTTTGCCTCGTAATGTGCCGAGAACATATTCGGCAGCTAAGGCTGATATAAGTTGTGGGTTTTCATAATTCATAAACCTAAACACCTCTGTAAACTTGTCAATCCTCGTCTAATCCAACTCTTAATCGTGCCTAACGGAAGATTTAAATGGGCCATTACTTCAGAATGAGAAAGGCCGTTAAAATATGCTAAATGAATAGCTTGTCGCTGCTGCTGCTCTAGCTCGTTCATACATGTTTCAATTTTGATATCATACTGAGACTCTTCGATATCTTCTGAACCTAACTCGAGGATATTCTCGTCGGTCAGGGTATCTTCTTTCCTTACTTTTTTGCTTCGAAGCATATCCAGAACACGATAACGCACGATACTCACCATCCACGTAAGTACGGTGCCTTGCCCCTCTTTATAATAATCTGCCTTGTACCAGATACTCACATAGGCTTCTTGCACCGCTTCTTCTGCGCTATCACGGTTCTTTAACATCTTGAGGGCAACAGCAAAAAGTTGCCCACTTGTAAGCCCATATAACTCATTAAAGGCGTGTTGGTTGCCTGTAGCAACTCTCCGTAACAAGACCAACAATTCTTCGTGTTCCATAGAATTCCTTAGTGACGTTCATAGATCCAAACGGCTAAGCAAAGCGATTGGATGCAAAGAATTAAAAAAACTGATTCACTATAAGCGTATCAAGTAAATCGTGTATATTTGAATGTTCAGGTATTATTCATCAACAGTACCCTAAAGTATTGTTCGTATATTAATACAGGTTTGCGGCTGATAGTCCATTTTTAAAAGGAAGTGATATGAGAACAAGCAACTGTCCACAAAGAGTCAAGTCAAAACGAGTGACAACTACAATAGTCTTGAGCATCTTCACTTCTGCATGTTTGTTTGCCAGCCCTGTCTGGGCTGATTCAGACGCTACTCAGCCATACTCGAACACCTCTGTGCTGGACAAAGCTAAGGCGCTAAGTGCACAAGGCAAGCACACCGATGCCTTTAAGTTACTCAAAACTATCCCAAAAAGTGAATCTAGCTACTTAGCCATGATCACGAATTTAGCCAGTATTGATTTAGATGATGCAGAGGAAACAGCGGATGAAGCCGTCGGCGCATTTCCTAACAGTGCTGAGCTTCACTTTCTACGTGGCGTAATAATGGGGAACCAGGCTCAAAGCTCAATATTCAGTGCCTTATCCTATGCCGAAAAATCCCTTAATAGTTTTGTAAAAGCAAGTCAGCTTGAGCCAACAGAAATTAAATACCGCAAATCGCTCATGAGTTTCTATCTTGTTGCACCCTCAATTGCTGGCGGGGATGAGAAACTTGCTTTAGAGCAACTGAAAGCAATTCAAGACGCTGACCCCTTCGAAGGAACGTCATCTCAAGTGATGTTTTTCCGCATGAGCGGTCAAGCAGAGAAAGCTGAAGAAGCTCTCGTGCAGGCGATAAGCACATACCCTGATGAAATTAGTTTCGTGTTTCAATTAGCGAGCTTTTATGCGCAGGAAGAAAAATATGTGCAAGCCATGCCTCTATTTCAAAAAGCAGCAAACATGCCTTCACCGGAATTTGCCATTAATGAAACAACAGGAGAAAGCGAAGACATTTTTGTTCGAAATGCGAGTGCCAAATTAAACGCTTTATATCAAATAGGACGGACCGCTGTACTTACTGAGAAAAATACGACGGAAGGCCTTGCGGCGATGGCGAAACTGCAAGCGGCGATTGAGCATACTAAGCTCGATGATGAACAACTTCCTAATATGGAATGGGCTAAAGCCAGGATTGCAGAGCTTCATATTCAGTCGGGAGACAAAAAAGCCGCTTCTGAGCTTTTGGCAAAAATTGCATTTGAAGGTAATAAAGATTTAAAGAAACAGGTGAAGAAATTAAAGAAACGATTGTGAGGCTTCTGTTATGCGAAGCTTTGATAAAACGAAGTTTTGATACAGCTGAGTTTTGATACTGCTGAGCTCGAATACTGCTGAGCTCGGATACTGCCGAGCTTGAATACCGCTGAGCGTGGATAATGTTAAACTTGCCCAATATGAGTGTTAGGCATTGGCTGAGCTGAGGAGACCGACTTACGCAGTCTGCGAGATTGAATTGCGTGAGAGCTCTATCCATATTGGATTTAGTTTAGCAATTTCCAATTGCTCTTCCAAAATACTCGCTAAATGCTCTTTTGTAGTCAGTGGATTGGCTAGCACAACACGAAAAACAGTAATCACTTCGTCATTATATCTTTCAATTTCAATGCGCGTTCTTGATACAAAGGATTTACCCGCTTCACGCTGTTGCTTCTGTACTGCAACCGTTAAGCTATCGAGTTCTTGATTGATACCTTTAAATTCGCTTTCCGGCATTTTTGCTAAATTCACTAGATTACGAGGCCGCAGACGATAGGTAAGCAATGACAAAGTGGGTTGTGTCATTAGTTCAAAATCAGGATGTGCCTCAATCATACTGGCAAATTCCAACGCCAATTCAATGCACTTGTTGATCAGTAATTCGTAACCACGGCGACCGAAAATATGTAGCGAAGAATAAACCATCATCGCCATACCGTTGCGTGAACCTTCGAGTGTGGTAGCTCCTAAATCTTTAGAACCCTCACGTAATATATACTGTGCGTGATGACGCACGGCATTGCTGTGTTTAGGATCTTTGAACAAGGCCATGCCCGCGCCCATTGGTACATACATTTGTTTGTGCGCATCAATGGTCACTGAATCTGCTTTTTCGATGCCTGCCAGCTTGCTACGATAGCGCTCCGAGAATAACGTCGCGCCACCCCACGCTGCATCAACATGAAACCAACAGCCTAACTCTTTGGCGACGTCCGCTAATTCATCCAAAGGGTCGACATGCCCAGTTTCCGTTGTTCCTGCGACACCGACTATCGCAAGTAGCTTATTTCCACTTTCTTGATAGGCTTTACCTAGTTTCAATGCTTGTTCTGGATCTAGCTTTTGTGTCGGGCTGTGCACGGTTAACATATTGTCTCGGCCAATTCCAAGTACGTCGACCGTTTTCGATAAGGAATAGTGCCCTCGATTGGAGGACATGACACCAATATTCTCGTAACCATAATGCTTATAAGCAGCTGCTAAACCAGCCTTCGCAACGCCAGGGAATTTGCCATCTGGCGATAAAAGGTGATTTCGAGCAATCCAAAGCGCAGTGATATTTGCCACCGTTCCACCCGAGCAAAAAGCCCCAAGTGCATGGTCAGCGCTATGCAAATATTCCTCATAAAAGTTATCGCTTTGTTGGTAAATCAAATTATGCATCATGCCAAGTGTTTGTCTTTCAAGAGGTGTGAACGCTTTTGAAGTTTCGATTTTGACTAGATTTTGGTTCAGGCCAACAAGCAGTTTGGCTAAGGTTAAATGGAAGTAAGGTAATGCCGACGTCATGTGCCCAATAAATGTTGGCGCATAAGTATTAACCGAATGCGCAACGAGTTTATCTAGCAATGATTCCGCATGTTCAGAAACAAATTCAGGACTGTCAGGAACAGCAGCGCTGAAGAAATCTTTTTCAATCTCTTCTAAAGAGGTCTTTTTGGTGACCACATGCTGAGAAAGGAAATCCGAAATATTGTCGGATAAATGCCTTTCTATTTTGGCTAACGTTGAATCACTGTGTTCTGGCTTAGTAAAAACCCTGAACAAATGATCTAAGCTAACTTCTGCTTTTGACAAATTGTAACCTTAGCGAAAACTTTTGAGGGCGAACTTTAACCCACTTCTACGTTAATACCAAGATACCGGATGCGACAATTACTAACAAATTAGCCGAAATTGCGCTAAAAACATTCGATTTTCTTTAAAACACTAAAGACATTACGCACCAAGCTGATATATATTGAACACACGTTTAATTTTTAACCTAAGCAAATTACAGGCAAGGTACTTAAATGGGTCATCATCAGGTCGAAGTAGAATTTAAAATGGAACGCGTTGTTCCTTACTTTCAACCAATCATGAACTTACAGAGCAACCGAGTATGGCGATACGAATGCTTAGCTAGATTGCTGGGTGATAAAGAGCACATTTTCCTTCCCAGTGAGTTCTTAACAATAGTCGAGCAAAAGAACTGGAATGAGGAATTAACGCACCATATATACGAACAAAGCCGGCGTTATTGTTTTCATCGCAATATGCCTTGGAGCATTAATTTAGGTGACTCAGACTTAAGTAATGAAGCATTAGTTGCCTGGCTCATTCACTCCCATCAAGATTCGACGAGTACCCTGTTTGGCATAGAAATTTCCCAAACGACGCTGCAAAATAACTATCCTGTCGTTATTCACTTCAGGGATAAATGTCCAAACCTAGCGATTATTGTGGATGACGTATCAAGCGCTAGTGATCTCTTAAAAGAAGCATTAACACTGAATATCCAAGCCATTAAACTGTGTGGTTCACTCGTTAACGACCCAAGTATCAATCGAAGTAAATTGGCCGAGTTTGTTGATTTGTGCAAAGCGAATGACACCAAGCTAGTCGCTGAACATATTGAGGATGAAGCGACGCTTGATTTAATGACGTCGCTTGGTGTTGACTATGGCCAGGGCTTCTACCTATCGTCGCCATCAGCGAGCGTTTGAAGCTCCCAACAAGTTTGGCCTGACTCTGTATATTTACGTTCAAAGGGCGTGATTGGCTCGCCAGATACTTCTGCAATTTCACTTTTCACCCCTTGTAATTCCAACGCAAGTTGAAACTCTTGAAGATAAACCAACCAATTACTTCTAACTTCAATATTCTTTGAACAGGCTAACAAAGCAATAAACGATGGGCTTGCATGCCAGCGCTTTTGTACTTGCGCTTTTTTAGGATAAGGGTTCGGGTAAAACACACACTGTTTCGAAATATTCCACTTCGCTACTTTGACTTGCTCGGCCATTAATCGCCAGAAGTCGTTCAAATCAGCCTGAAATACTCGAACATTATCATCGACACTTTGCTTTGCTTGTTGCTTATAGTGTGAATGCTTGTCCAAGCGAGCGACTGATTTGTCGACGCCTATGATCTTTGCGTTCGGATAGCGCTGGGAAAGCACAAGACTACTTTCCCCAACACCACAGCAAGCATCGATAATAACGTCACCTTGCCAATTGCCAAGCCATTCAACAGCAGCATCAAAGCTTTCTTGGGTATGCTGAGCAATGGGTTTCTTAAATTGTGAATGCTTGTACTTATTCACAATATCGACTAGGTCTTCGTGTATCCCTGTTTGATTGGTCGTTATTTCTCTTGGGCTTTTTTCCATTAAGAGCGAATTCCTGTGCCTTTCGATAACAAGCGATAAGCCACGGCAAAAAGCACAATGTTGAAGCCAACTAGAATAATCAAAGCCACCACATAGTTCACATCAGCACTACCTAGGAAGCCATAACGAAAAGCATTGACCATATGATAGATAGGGTTGACTTGAATAACACCCTGCCAAAACTCGTTAAACACTTTTTCCAGCATTGAGGCTGAATAGAAAACACCACCCAAATAGGTTAGCGGCGTGAGCACAAAAGTAGGAATAATACTGATGTCGTCAAAATTTTTCGCATAAATGCCATTAATCAAACCGGCCATTGAAAACATGATGGAAGTTAACAAAATAGTTGCAACAATCACTGCATAATTAGCGATTTGGATGTCGATGAATAGTGTTGATACGAAAATGACAATAACACCAATGATGCATGCCCTAGCAACACCGCCGCCAACAAAGCCAAAAATAACAACCCACGTAGGTACTGGTGCAACAAGTATCTCTTCTACGTTGCGCTGGAACTTCGCACTGAAGAAAGATGATGACACGTTGGAATAGGAGTTAGTAATAACTGCCATCATAATTAGGCCAGGAACGATGAACTCCATATAGCTAGAACCGTCTATTGGCCCAATTCTGTCGCCAATGAGCTTGCCAAAAATAACGAAGTACAAAGACATGGTTATGGCAGGCGGAACTAAAGTTTGCACCCAAATGCGCATAAACCTTGTGCACTCTTTTATCCATATTGTCGACAGCGCCGTCATGTTGCGATTACTCATCCTTTGTTCCCCTCTTCTTGATTCGCTTCAACCAAACGCACAAATAACTCTTCCAAGCGATTCGACTTGTTGCGCATACTCATGACTTGTACGTTTTGTTTTGATAACTCTTCAAACACAGGGTTCAGGCCGCTAGCTTTGGGTACATCCACTTCTAAAGTTTGATCGTCATTTGCACGAGACTCAAAACCAGAAATGTTGATTTGTTCAGCACCAGAGGCGATGTCGAATACAAAAGTTTCAACATTCAAAGTTGCCAGCAAGGCTTTCATGCTCGTGTTTTTAACAATCTTACCTTTGTCGATAATGGCAATATTTCGACATAGCATTTCAGCTTCTTCTAAATAGTGAGTCGTTAAAATAATTGTGATGCCTTGCTCATTGATTTTCTTTAGGAAGGTCCACATAGATCGGCGCACTTCAATATCAACGCCGGCGGTTGGTTCATCAAGAATTAACATGCGTGGCTCGTGCATGAGCGCTCGGGCAATCATCAATCGTCGCTTCATACCGCCAGACAGCTCTCGGCCTGCGGCATTGCGTTTATCCCACAAGTCGAGTTGCTTAAGATATTTCTCCGCTCGCTCTTTTGCAATTGAGCGTGGAACACCGTAATAACCCGCTTGGTTAACGACAATTTGAAACAGCGTCTCGAATTGATTGAAGTTAAACTCTTGAGGAACGAGCCCTATGCAGCTTTTAGCATTAACAATATCTGTTGCTAGATCATGCCCAAATATTTCGACACTGCCTTCTGATTTATTCACCAAAGAACTAATGATACCGATCGTGGTGGATTTCCCTGCACCATTGGGACCAAGGAGCGCAAAAAAGTCGCCTTCATCTACCGTTAAATCAATCCCCTTCAGTGCCTGCACTCCGCCCTTATAGGTTTTAGCCAAGCCCTTTATATCTAATGCTTTCATTATTCCTCTCAAGCCATTTTCACTAGTGTGAATATAGTCGCATTGCGCGTACCGCAAAAAGTGGCGCTATTATGCCAAAATTCAAGATGAAAAGTTACCGTTGAATAGAGTAAGTGAGAAACTAAATGGCTTTAGTGACATTTGCCGAGATGAGAAAGTAACTTGGTGATAGTTCAAAAAGGGCAGATTGCCGACATTGACTTGACCTCCGTTTTATAAACACCCAAGGTCGTTACCGCAATGGCGCAATGCTGCTTAAAATAGCGAGATTAACTCGTTTGTTTGCGCTTTGACGACCACAATCATTAGTGCAGTTTGGATTTTATTTAGCTATAACTCAACAAAAGACATTATCATTTTTACTGGGGAAAATGTTATATTGCTATCCAAAGTCTTGTGAGTATTTACCTTTGCAACGCTTCTAGAAATGCTTATAAGTAGCTTGCATATGATTGATTTACTCTAGTGCGCATATAATCTACTCACTCGTGATCACTTTTGTGACTCTTGTTCATAAGATACAGAGATGCTGCAAGTGCAAAAACAGACAATGCTAAGTATATAGCATCGAGCGCGGTTGAAAATTTAATATCAACAACCGCTCTAAAAAACTCGATGATGACCGCAAGAATGACTACTCGAACAATTTTATCTTTCAGCTCATCGAAGGATTGTATGTTAAAAGGGTGTTTGATTTCGCTGGTTTCAGATTCATCAATCGGAGAGATAAATAATCTGTAAATACCAGCACCAAAGATAAGCAAAACAATCGCAATTAGATAAATATCTATGGCTAATATGATGTCTTTAACAATAAAGTCATGAATATCTGGGCTCTCGCTGCCAAAATAATAGTTAATACTTTTAGTAGTTACGCTAATAATGTCAACAGTCCCCACTATGAATAGGACTAACGAACCAAGTAAACTTGTAATTACTGGGATTAGAACCAACAAACGAGAGTTCCATAAAAAGTGTTCGAAAACTGATTCTATTTTTTTCACTAGGTCACGCTCCAACTGAAAACAAAAATGTTTAAAACGCAGCTTTCAGCTGCTATAAAAAGCCATCAATAGTAACTTATTTAAAACTCAAGCCACAATCCCCTTTTATTAATCTGAGTTCGGATAACTTATATCTCCGCGACACATATGCAGCAGCATTTTGATGAGCGAATATATTAGCTTAGGCACAGCTTTCTATCAGTTAAATACCGAATACAATAAAACTTAGGCCCAAGTAAACTACATAGGCAGTCAAGAGTACTGCACCCTCCAATCGATTTAGACGACGCCCCGTATACAAAAACAAAAAGAGTAGTATCGCCGACCCTAGCATCACCCATTGATCAAATTGTAAAATTCTCACGTTTACTGGAAGCGGTTGAAGTAAAGCCGATACACCTAAAATGCCAAACAAATTAAAAATATTACTACCAAGTATATTTCCTATAGCCACATCAGCATGCCTACGCAAAGCAGCAATCACAGAAATTGAAAGCTCTGGAAGAGATGTTCCAACAGCAACTAGTGTTAAGCCTATAACGGCTTCAGAAACGCCTAGATTCTCAGCAATACCAACTGCCCCGATAAGTAATACCTGTGATCCTGAAATCAAAAGTAGTAGACCAATTATTACAGCGGTTAATGTCCAAGCAATTGATTTGGGTAATTCCTGAACTTCTTCAGCCTCAGCGATGTTTAGTTGCGCAGAAGGTGCGTGAATGCGTTCACTCCTATAAGCCCATACTAAATATATCAGTAAAGCAAACAGCAAAAACATACCATCCGCACGACCCAGTGAGCTTCCACCAACTAAAACCAAAAAAAGTATACTAGCAGCAACTACAGTGACAGCATCTCTGCGCAATGCCAAAGGCTTGATTGTCATCGGCGCGATTAAGGCACATATCCCAAGGATGAGGAAAATGTTACCAATATTACTACCCACTACGTTTCCAATAGCAATATCTGGCTGTTGATTTAAGGCTGCATTCACAGAAACCACCAACTCTGGTGCTGAGGTTCCGAAACCCACAATAACCAGACCACTTAATAGTGGCGACACACCAAAACGCTTGGAGGCTGCTAAAGACCCCCGAATAAGAGCCTCTCCTCCAAGGGTAAGTAAACCAACGCCGAGTAATACAAAGAAAAGGTTAACCATGATTCGTAGACTCCTAGTTTAAATTTCCATAAGCCTGCAGAAAATACACGTTAGATGTAGGTTTTAATATCACACCTATACCGTAACAATACAGCTCGTCACAATATCTTCTTAGCTTAGGAAAAGAAATAAACTTCTCATGAATTTTGTATAGCGAATTACTATATTGAGTCGCGGATGCGACAGAGTCTGTCAAAAATTCACTTTTTAGCCGTTTAAAAGCATATGTACACCAATGCTTGCTCCGTATCCAAGAGCAATTGCAGGTGTCCATTTCAAATGGCTGAAGAAAGTGTAATGACCACGAGCTTGCCCCATCAATGCAACACCAGCAGCAGAACCAATCGATAGCAAGCTACCGCCAACTCCGGCTGTTAACGTGACCAACAACCATTGTGCCTCACTCATTTCTGGGTTCATTGTTAAGACAGCAAACATTACCGGTATGTTATCTACAATTGCAGATAGAACACCCACTAAAATATTTGCATTCAGCGCCCCTAATTGCCCATACATAAATTCGGATGTCATGCCTAAGTAGCCCATGAAACCTAAGCCGCCAACAGCTAAAATAACACCATAAAAGAAGAACAAGGTGTCCCATTCGGCTTGTGCAATTTTGTTGAAAATATCAAATTTGCCGTAGCTACCATGTGGTGTTGAACCTGGCGACGCATCAGGATCTTGTTCCCAATCTTGTGACTGTTGTTTTAGGTAGAAAGCGAACAACTTCAAGTAAGCAAAACCTGTCATCATGCCGAATACTGGTGGCATATGCAGTACAAGGTGGAAGCTGATTGCGGTTACGATTGTTGCTAAAAACAAACCAACAATGACTAAGCCGCCTTGTTTGATTTTGAATGCAGGAGCATAAGGTTCTGTTGCAGGCTTACCTGAAGGCAAAGCAAAGCTAATGATAAAAGCAGGAATTATGTAGTTTACTACAGAGGGAATAAACAAATTAAAGAATGTCCAAAATTCCAAAATTCCTTTTTGCCAAACCATTAAAGTCGTGATGTCACCAAAGGGACTAAATGCACCACCTGCATTTGCCGCAACAACAATATTGACACAGGCTAAACCAATAAACTTAGGTTCATCTTTACCAACCGCCATAATGACAGCACACATCACAAGTGCGGTTGTTAGGTTATCCGCAATAGGCGAAATAAAGAATGCTAAGATGCCGGTTAACCAAAATAGTCCTCTATAACTTAGACCCTTGCGCACCAACACATCCCGAAGTGCATCGAAGACACCGCGTTCAAGCATGGCATTGATATATGTCATGGCAACCAGAAGGAAGAAGAAGAGCTCTGCGTATTCTAAAAAGTTGTGCCTTATCGCGTGTTCTACCAAGGTTTTATCTGTCTGGCCTAAATAAGCGATAGCAATTAGTATCCAAATAATCCCCGCTGCTAACAAAACCGGTTTCGATTTTCGTAAATGAATTTTTTCTTCTAAAATGACGAACACATAAGCAATGACAAAAACAGTAAGAGCGATAAATCCATAAGCAGAAGCGGTCAAGTTCAGATTAGATGCAGCAATTTCGCTTACTTGTTCTGTGGCCATGACAGAAAAACTCGCACATACAGACATTATTAGCGCAACGACAACGCGAAAACTCATTTTAGACTCCATTTGGATAAGGGTTTTGAACTTAAATATTAATGATTTAAGCTGACAGCATAAGGGAACATCTACAGTAGAATATAAGACAATAGTCTAGCCAGGCCTTTTTCTGCGCGGGATTCTACTACAAGTTGCCCCATCGTTCTGATCTTTATATCCTTTTCTTAATAGCGTTTATTCATAAACGAAATCAATACTGATTATATTGTGAATAAAGAATCGAGGATTGTGTAAAATCAGGGCAAATTATAAGAATTAATTTACAAGGCTTTATTATCAAACCTAAAGAAATACTATTTTTAAGAAAGAGTGAATTTAATGTGGCTTAGCAATAAGAAAATTGTCGATTCTACGATCTGGGAGTATCAAGATTTACTATTAAACTCCAGCCCGAATCATGTCGTTATCGACAATTTATTTGATACTTCCAAGCTTAACGAGCTCACTCAGGTTTTGCATGATAACCGTTCCTGGGAAACTCAAAGGCACACTTATTCTGCCTTGTATGTTGATAATGATAATTGGCAAGGTGCCAAAGACGAGCATCGTTTTGTTCAAAGAGACGTCTGGCAAGGTGAAACTCACAATAGGAACGCCAACAATATAGCCCATTCATTCCTTTCATTTTTACGCGGTGACGAGTTTTTAGCTTTGTTATCACGCATTTTTAACGTGACATTGACCGATAAGAACGTTGCGAACCCGAGAGTAAATACTAACTATTTTCGCTTAGGACCTGCCGATTTTGTTAACCAACATGCTGATGATTCTCCTGGCAGAGAAGTTTGTATGCTGCTGTATTTAAATAAAGATTGGGATGCCAATAGTGGCGGTGACCTGGTGTTTATGGGGAAGAATGGCAAGAGTGTCAGTATCGCACCTTTGTTCAACCGCTGTGTTCTGTTCGATCCTTCTTCTGAAGGGGCTGAGCATTGGGTGAACACTGTGAACGTTGTGAACGAGAATAGTGCAAGTAACTATCGATACAATATAACGAGTTGGTATTGGTCTGAATAGGAAAGGAGTTTTTAGTTAAAGTATAGATACTGAGCATCTTAGATTTCGATTGTTTGCTAAACCGCTAAGTTGATAGAAAAGTAATTTGAAATCGATTGTGCATTTCGAATAAAGAGAACACCCATGATTGCGATGGGTGTTTTTATTTACCTAAAAAAATATTAACTTCATTTCTCAAATGCTTTTTAGCTTGAACCAGCGGTTTGCGCTGCCACTTCAATTTCGTATTTTCGAAGTAAAAAGCGATGTTAAGAGTTTGAAGTTTCACCACCCGCCGGCGGTCTTGTGCCTCCAGATGTTTGACTCGCTGGAGCCGTGCTAGGACTTCTTGGCGTTTGATTTGCTTCTGCTTGTTCTTCAGCAGGAGCCTCTTCAGTGCTTCTATCGTTAACGTGATCTTCTTTTGACATTGTTTTTCTCCAAATGGATAAGTGTTTACGGTCACTAGTTGTTTACCGCGCTAGCGCAACCTTCAAGATTGAGTTGCAACTCCCCACATATCGCTTTTCAAATTGGTGATAATTCTGCAATGTATACTTCTCGCTAAGCGTTTCTACTTGTACTATATTTGTACAGACAATACAAACAAGCATTCATTACTGAGGGAAATCTCCCACGATGACCAACACTGGAAGTAGGATTCAAGTAACCAGGGCGATTAACTTGTTCGAGACGGTTTTCTACTATTTATGTTTATCGATAGTAATCATATTCTTAGCTTTAGGTGCTTTAGGAACCGCCAGCTTAAACAAAGAAGAAGGGCAAGCTATTCAGCAGTACGGCGCTGCCATTTTTAAATATCCTTTACTAAATCGATATGTCATTTTTTCTCACGACGACTCAAGCTTAAAATTACAGAAAATCACAAGTAGTCGTGTTTTCAAAATCAATTCTTGCGATGCTTCAAAGTATGACAGTATCAATGCTCTTTTCGAATGTGCCAATGTAGGTGATGCAAAGAAACTTAGTCTTGGCTTAGAAAAATATGGCAAACTCGGAACATATGAAATAAGCAAAATAGAGAAGCCAAATACTACAGTTGAGGATACGGAAAAAGATAATCAAGAAACTAGTAAAAGAAAGAAACATGATGTTGTTTATCTCCTCCTAGACTCATTTCTGCTTATTCTGTCACTGGGTTTATCACTACTCTTATTTAATAAGGCGCGTCGATTCTTATCTGGCTACTTAATTAGCTTAACTTTGCTATTAGCAGCGGGCGAAAGTAAGTTTTTTTATATTGGTTCGAATGCGCTTGATGCAGGTTTTGTAGAGTCCATACGCATCAGTTTGGCTTTGCTAGTCGGCCCAATTGGCCTCTATTTCTTTCCGCAAGCTGATCACCAAGACTTTTGGCGAAGACCACTATTTTACGCTGTTGTATTTTGCGTTTTACTTATGATTATTAGTTTTCAGCTAATTGACTCAGGTCTTTATTCCAACTCATTTTCTGTTTACTTGGCCAGTATTAGCTTTTCACTGTTTGTGATTGTTTTGCACTTTATTTTTAAGTTTCGCAAAGTGCTAAACATAAAAGAGCGTAAGCAAGTACTCACTATGCTTTTTTGTCTCTGTGTAGGTTTGATATTGTATTTCCCTCTGATGACTTGGGGAGGAAAATATGGCGTATTGATTGGACGCTACATTATAGTGCTAAGTATTGGTTTGGGTATTTTCTTTGCCCTTATGCGTTACGGCCTTTGGCAGGTTAATTCTTTAATTTCTAAATCGGCCACTTTAAGTTTGCTTTCCATAGTGGCTTTTTCTGCATGGGCAGGACTTGATCAAGGTATGCAGGTTTTGCTTAACCAAACCTTGGGTTTGAGTAATAAAACGTTCTCAGCATTTGTGGCGGCAGCTATCAGCTCACTTTTTGCTATTCCAGCCTATCAATATATTTCAAAATCATGTGATGCTTTTTTCAATAAAGACTTACACATGCTTAAACGATTCCTTTCAAAAGATATCTTGGTGCTTGCTGAAACTCAAAAGCTAAACGTATTTGTTAAGCAACTCGGTAATCGTCTACTTGAGTTAAGTGGAGCACACAAAATAGAGCTTAGCTTTATTGACCACAATCGCTTGCCTGAGCCAGTTCGCTTCTCGAGCAGCAAAGAGGAAAAAGAGGAGTTCTATTTCAACAAAGATGAAGTGTTTGATTACCAGCTTGACCAAATCTTAACGCTACACTTTACGCTGCATTTTATAGATAGGCGCATCAACAACGAGATTAAGCATGAATTGTCAGAAGGTACTGATGAAATAGCGCGTGCTCTGGCTTCTTGCACGCGTTGGAATCATTTGGAAGGCTGATGAATGTTTGATTTGAAATAGATAAATGAACAGCACGCTTCTACTCGCTGTTCTTATCCATTAGGCGCTGCTCTCTTCTGCGCCACATAACTTTTGCAAGTTGTTTCATGCTGACGTTTGTATCACTCTCATCAACTATTTGAATACCTAATAAGCTTTCAAGTAAATCTTCCAATGTAAGTAAACCTTCCAAACCACCATACTCATCGACTACAAGCACCATATGAATGCGGGATTTAAGGAATTGATCAAATGTGCTTGAGAGTGGCATATTGCTCAATACCGTTGGCAAGGAGTTAGACAATTCGCTTAACTTTTTATCGCCCTCTCCATTTGCTTTAGCCAGCAGAATGTCCGACTTGATAACATAGCCACTAATGTTTTCACGATGTTCATTCTCATAGATGGGAATACGAGAGAACTCCGTTGGTAGCTTTTCTTCCACAAACTCATTCACCGTAATGGATTCTGGTACTGAAAATACAACGGTCCTGTGGGTCATCGCGTCTTTCACCGATAACTCATGTAGTTGTAATAAACTCTTCAAAAAACGAGATTCTTGCTTGGCTAGCTGTCCTTCCTGACCAGACAATTCAGCCATTGCCAATAATTCACTTCTACTCAGGCCTTTTAATGGGCTCTCTTCGGTAAACCCGCTGGTCATCTTTTCTGACATCTTAACGAAAGGGTATAAAACAATGATGAGGTATTTAAGAAAGTGTGCAGTAATCGGTGCAAGTTGACGCCAGAATGTCGCGCCAAGTGTTTTTGGAATAATTTCTGAAAAGACTAAGATTAAAAAGGTTAGTACGGCAGAAATCAAACCTAAATATGCATCACCAAAAACGGCGGCAGCCTGTGCTCCAGCACCTGCGGCGCCCATAGTATGGGCAATAGTGTTCAACGTGAGAATGGCGGATAGTGGCTTGTTGATGTCATTTGTTAATTTACTCAGGAGCTTACCTGACGCTTTGCCCTCTTTTTCTAGCAGGGAAATGTAAGCTTGTGAAACGCTTAGGATGACGGCCTCTGCAATTGAGCAGATAAATGAAAAACCAAGTGCAATCAGCACATACACGATAAGCAAAAACATAGGACTAGGTGATTCTCAACAATCAAAAAAATGATTGTATCACTTAGAGCGCAGTTATCTCAGCGTTCTAGAAATATTTTCAATATTTCTGATGAAAAAGCTGTTTTGACTAGCGACAAATTAATGTCGGTGACGAGCTCGGATGCTAAATACAATCCAAAAAACAACCAATGCAATTGTCACTACAAGCGCACTAATATTCACTGACGGTAGTTTATTCATGATATTAAAATCGAAGAATTCAGAAATAATCGATAGATAGAAAAAAGCCAAACACACTACTAACGCGCGAGTTAAGTTGCGAGTCGTTAATAAAGTCATGGTATTTACTCCTAGTATATAGCTGCTCTGAGTTTTCTCTCAGGCTTATTATTCTTTAAATTTTTGCATTACTCAGTCGTGTTTTTACTCAGTCAAATCACATTGCTCTAAAAGGCATTGAATTGTAGGAATAAAACGCGTTTTCAGTGACCTGAATAATTTGCGTACTCTGTTATACGCAATAAGATAATCAGAATCAATACCTACGTATGTAAAAATAGACGGTCAATTGCAAACAATATGGGAAGTCAATCTCTTACAGGCCCTATCCATCAAGTCTGACGCAATTTTGCAACAGGCAAACCATGAATACCTGTATAAAAAATAAACCAATACAGCGACTTGCTCAATTATTGAGCGAACAAAAAAAAAGCTACTTTTATTGATGATGAAAATATTGAAAAAAGCCTTTCGGATGGTCTTTGTGAGTTATATCGAGTGATTTCCGACAAATTACTTAGAAAATACTAGTCGCAATTGTCGCAGACTTACTAATATGTCTTTTACAAACAAAAAACTGTATCTAGCGTTTCATCAAGGAGTTCAGTAATTAGTATGCCCTGGCATATCTGCATTTATATACAGCTGTCGCTTTTAGCTCTGGCCTGTATTGTCTTTAATACCAAAATTCTAATGAGAGCCTTAGGGTGCAGCCAGAATAAGCGAGTAATATTAGTGTCTTAATATTTGAGAGCTAGTCAAACCAATAATTTCAGCGTACAATTGTAAGCTGAAATTAAATAAGCCTTTTTAAGCAGTCAAAGTGAAACAAACAGATATCCCAAAAATACACCAATACAGTCAGCTAGAAGAGCGTTTAAATGCCTTAACACACTTCCTCGGTTTCGCATTAGCGGTACTTGGTTTTGTCGCATTGTTATTAAAAAGTAACAGTCCTATAGAATCTATATCATCTATGATTTTCGGCAGCTCCATGGTGTTATTGTTCGGTGCATCAACCCTTTACCACTGGGTTAAAAGCCCTACATTGAAACCAGCACTGAAGCGCGCAGACCATATCGCAATTTACTTGCTAATAGCGGGTACATACACGCCATTTTTATTGGTAGCAATTAGTGGCTGGGTGTCCTTGGTGAGTATCATTACCATATGGACGGTGGCATTGTTTGGCGTTGGTTTTAAGGCTATTTTCAAAGAGAAATATCCAAAGCTCGCTGTTACCACATATGCCGTGATGGGGTGGCTAGCACTGCTCATTATTGTACCTATTTACAAAGCGGTTCCATTGACCGGCTTTGTGTTTCTATTCTTAGGTGGTGTCGCCTACAGCATGGGTATTCCGTTTTACATGGCAAAACACAAACACTACACGCACGCCATTTGGCACTTATTTGTATTACTGGGTGCAGCTTGCCACTTTTATGCAATCTATGCCTTTGTTATTGGGCAAGAACTGGTAAGCTGAAATTAGGATTGCATGCGCTTCTTGGTGCTTGCTGTTGCAGGCGAATTAGCAGGATCGTCAGGCCAAAAGTGTCGAGGATATCTGCCCTTCATTTCCTTCTGAATTTCTTTGTAACTTCCACGCCAGAAACCAACAAGATCTTCCGTTGTCTGCAATGGTCGCTGAGCGGGTGACAATAATTCACAAGTAATCGGCAAACTACCATTTAACAAGGTTGGATGTTCCTTTAAACCATATAATTCCTGCATGCGAACAGACAGTATCGCTTTACCTTCATCGTTATAATTAATTGACGCATTTCGTCCAGTTGGAATAGCAATGATTTCAGGCAACAAAGTATCGAGTTTCTTCATTTGCTGATAATCCATCTGTTGGCTCAGTAATTGAAAGAATGGTAGGTTTGTAATTGCTTGCCAACTATTCTTATCCTCTAAGAAAGGCAGTAGCCAAGAATCGATATGGTCTAATAGCGCTTGATCAGAAAAGTCTGGAAATTCACCTTCTTGCAAGCTTGAAATCTTAGCCTCATTGATAAGTGTAACTCGCTTAATTAGCTGTAGTGCTCGTTCGTTAAATGGCAGAGATTGAATACCTCTCTTGTGAATTTGTTGCTTCCACACTTCAGCCAAAGCAGCTGAACTAGGCTTTGGTAATGCTTTCTTAGAGAATGGTATGCGAGCAAAATATTGTGACTCAGATGCCGTAATACGTTGTTTACTTTCGTCCCATTGCACAATCTCTCTTAGGTCAAAGAAATCGGGGAAATGCTTCTGCAATAAATGAAAGTCGATGAGTTCCGCATACCGGATTAACGCACTATCGGATTGCTTATCACTTAGTTGCATATTCCCAATTGCTAGCCAACTCTGCTGTTGTCCAGAGGATGAATGTTCAGCAAGATGACGCAATAATTCGTCTTCTGGACGCAGTGTTGCTCCGCTACCATTTGCTAAGCTAAATCTTCCTTCAGCCCGATGTTTAGCAATCCATTGAGGAAATCCGAACGCGAGCACTAGTCCAATATCGTGAAGTGGCCATTCGACTTGGGAGATATTCAATTTACGGTGCCACTGTTTTATCAATAGGCAAATACTGTGATGTTTATTTTTAAGTAGGAAAGTCAATCGCGGCCTTATTTCAACAGTGCCTGATTGCGGCAGCGGATCTTTGCTTTCCAGCAAGGCAGCGAGAGCGCACGCTAGGCTTTGATGCGCTAAGCTCAATTCACGGCTCTTTAGTAACATAATGGCGATATTCGCATTGCCTCCAAGGGCATGAACTTGGCGTCCAAAGTCGGTGATTCTCCTGTCTGAGTCAATCACATCGAGTTTTGTTAGTTTCTCTTCAGCCTGTGACAATTGCGCAGGAATAGGCTGGTCAATTAACGCGAGGTCAGCCATAGGCGCGCCCCAAATCGCGGCCTCTAGTACGAGGTCTGAAACATCTGATTGTAGTATTTCAGGCAACGACTGCTGCGCCAAGCGACCGTGCAATTCTTTTGACCATAAACGATAGCAGGTGCCAGCCATAAGGCGCCCTGCCCGCCCCGCCCTTTGTGTTGCGGATGCCTGTGATATTTTTTGGCTAGTAAGGTGGGTAATGCCTCGGCGTAAATCAAAAATAGCTTTTTTCTCAATACCACTATCTACAACGACTTCAATGCCCTCAATTGTCAAACTCGTTTCTGCGATATTGGTTGCTAACACGATTTTGCGTTTGCCATCTTTGTTCGGCATGAGTGCTTCTTGCTGATGTTGTTTATTGAGGTCGGAAAACAATGGCAAGACAATACAATTTTCAAGCTTTCTCGAAAGCAATTCAGCTGCTTTTCGAATTTCGTATGCACCCGGTAAAAAAACTAGAAAATCCTTCTCATGATGTGGAAATTTTTGTACAACAATATCGCACACTTGTTCGACAATGGAAGCCCGCGAGTTTGAAGCGACATGTTGAATATCAACCGGATAGGATCGGCCCTGTGACTCTAGTAATTTCGCTTCAGGCATGATTTTCGAAATTGCCTCAGCATTTAATGTTGCTGACATAACGAGAATGCGTAAATCATCCCGCAGTGCTTGCTGCACTTCTAAACTC
Organism: Glaciecola sp. MF2-115; assembly: GCF_047250385.1. Classification (NCBI taxonomy): domain Bacteria; kingdom Pseudomonadati; phylum Pseudomonadota; class Gammaproteobacteria; order Alteromonadales; family Alteromonadaceae; genus Glaciecola; species Glaciecola sp. MF2-115. The sequence continues at coordinate 10,665 of NZ_JBLBVM010000048.1, read as the reverse complement.
AGCGCTAGTGAAAAATCTGCATGAATACTGCGCTCATGGAATTCATCGAAGATTAGCAGTCCTACACCCGGAAGTTCTGGAGAGGACTGCAACATGCGCATAAGCACCCCTTCAGTAACGATTTCAAGCCGAGTATGTGCACTCGTTTGATTTTCTCCACGAACACGGTAGCCCACCGTCGTTCCGACTGTTTCACCGAGTTGCTCTGACAAGTAATACGCAATATTTCGAGCAGCAATGCGACGTGGTTGAAGCATGATAATTTTGCAGTGCTGAAAAGCCGGTTGCTCTAATAAAAACAATGGCAAGGCCGTTGACTTACCGGCACCCGGCGGAGCAACCACAATAGCGTTACCAAGCGTCAAATGCTGTGCGAGCTCACTGAAAATTTCTTGTACGGGTAGCAAATGAATGTCAGTCCTAATTGATGAGCCGAAGCGACTTCATGGAAGCTGGCTGATGACTATCTAGCAAAGCACAATAGTAGCAAAACCCCGCCTTTGATTCAGTAGAATTCAAATACGAACAAACTAAAATGGTGATTGATTAATAATGACAAAGGAATGTCAGGGTATGCAAAAGCTAGAAAACAAGAAGCGTGACAGAGAATGTCAGTGGTACAGTCGACTACAAAATAATAGGTCTAACTCATTTACTAAGTCAAAAGGGACGACTTTAGTTGAAGTTATGGTTGCCGTTGGCATCCTCGCGATCCTAGGAGGCCTTGGTGTGCCCGGATTGTTGTCAATCATAAGTAAAGCTCGGATTACTGCAGAAACTAATCATATTAATAGTTTAATTCGCTTTGCAAGGTTTACAGCCATTGACCAAGAAGAACCAGCAGTTTTATGCCCTGCAAAAGACTACAGTGTATGTGAAAGCGACTGGAGTTCGCCGAAAATAGTCTTCATAGATAGGAATAACAACAACGAACGAGATCCGCAAGAGCCCATGCTAATGAGCTTGCATGAAACTACAAAAAGCACTGTTGTTTATAGCCGCAATAAACTTATTAGGTTTTATGAAAGCGGTATAACAGCAAGTCCAGCTAGCGTGCGCATTTGTCCAGAATCTCAGGATGAGCATTACGCCCGCCTGTTGACTGTCAGTTTGCAAGGCAAAGTAAAGCTTTCAAGTGACAGGGATGATGATGGTGTTCATGAGAATAACAGTGGCGTGCCCTTAACTTGTTCATAATACTTGCGAACAAATTCTTTCACCTGTCGTCAGTGACGAGGATGAAGTTAACTTGCTTTGCCTTGCATCCAAGCCACTCTATAACTGGGCTATCAAACCCGTTATCGAAAAAATCAACGAAACAGCTTATAGCACTATTACTTTTTAGCAATAATCCAAACCGCGTGAACGACTCCCGGAATGTAGCCTAAAATTGTGAGTAAAATATTAAGGAAGAAATGCTTTGTGAAGCCTACCTGCAAAAAAACTCCTAGTGGCGGTAAGATGATCGATAAAATAACACGTAAAAGGTCCATAAAATCTCCTTTGCTGATTGTTATCAGCATAAAAATAATCTATTCATTTTGAATGATAGGCAAAACGCCGTTCTGGCGCGTTACTTATCTTGTAGGTCTGCAAAGCTTGTACCAACCTGTAAGCTCGCTGGTTTCCTGCAGTTATAGCCTTGTTTTAGTGCTTCAGACGCAAGTTACGAAGTATAGATTGAGTCATATTTTCAGTTCAGTGATATAAACGTGACACACTACTTTGTAAGTTTTACATATTGCAGCTATTTTAAGCTGATTGCTAGCTCGGGCTGATCTTTAAGTTGAGACTCACGTTAAAATATTAATCAAATAACGCAGAGGTTACAGGCCTTACAGATTACAGGGACAGTCCATTCCAGTAGCTGCATATACACAAGCAGCGGCCCGACTCTCGATATTAAAGGTAAGTTCAGCTCCAAGATATTAGAAGGAATGATAAAATCATGAATGGTTACGCAATAAACACCGAAGTAGAGTGGAAATGGGGTCAAGGTAAAGCGCAAGGTAAAGTCACCTCTAGGTTTACCGAGGACGTGACCAAAACAATTAAAGGTAATGAAGTCACGAGAGAGGCTAGCGAGGAAAAACCCGCCTACTTAATTGAGCAAGATGATGGTGATGAAGTGCTTAAGTCACATAGTGAAGTTTCGAAAGTCAGAAAGTAAAAAAAATCTAGGGTGTTGCTGTTGTTAAGCATGCCGTGGGTTTACTCTTAAAATATTTTTAGAGTCTTGGTGGTTTTTGAAAAGAATCAATAAGAGTTAATTAGTTCCTGTACTTTCTCACGTTCACTGAGTACAAATAGCAAGATCAGATCGCCAGCCTTCGCGCGTTCAAATATCTTTCGAGTACCATCCAAAGGATCGTTGGCCAACATAATGTTACTTTCGGTTATACCTGATTTTAGAAGATGATTTTTAACCAAAAGCGATATTTCCTGCAACTCTCGCCCTCTAAGGTATTTCTCAATTTCAGTTAGCATGTAAGTTTTTGGGTTCAATTTACTCACAGCATCAGCTACTTCGCAGATAGCTTGATCCGAGCGATCGCCAGCATGGCTGAACATCACATGCTTAGCATTCGCAGGCATATTTGAAGCCATATCAACTATTGCTTGCATACTATGACGGTTGTGAGCAAAGTCGATGACAACCGTGATGCCATTTACATCGTAAATGTTACCACGACCGGGGTTGTCTTCAGCATTACTCGAAAAACGCATTAAACCTTGACGAATATGTTCATCACTAATGCTCAAGGCTTTCGTTAAGCCGATAACACCCAACGCATTTTGGATATTATGCTTTGCTGTGCCATTCACCGTCATCGGAACATCTGCTACATTTCCCATGCTGATTTGTTGTTCATGGCTGTACGTTAAAATACCATCTTTAACGAACACACAGGGTTCCTTGCGACTCAAAGCCTGCTGGATAAGTGGATGATTGTGGTCTTCGCTAAACCAACAGATAGGCACATTCAGTTTCAGAGACTCTTCCACTAACATCGGATCATCAGCATTCAAGACAAGCGTTCCCTTGCTGAAATCATTCCCTTCGGGAATAGCTTTGGAAACCATCGTTTTAACCGTGGCGATTTCTTCCACCGTGTTAATTCCATATTGCCCTAAATGGTCACTGGCGACATTGGTTACCAAAGCAACATTGGCATACTGGACAGGCAAACCTCTTCTCAACAAGCCGCCTCTAGCTACCTCCAAGAACGCCATTTCCGTGCGTGTATCCCGAAGTAACATTCTTGCTCCTCCAGGGCCAGAATAATCGCCTTCATCAATTATGCTGTCACCTACTTTGATAAAATCTGTAGAAGTAACACCCGCATTGAATGAGGCTGCTTTTGCAATTTCCGCAGCTAACCGAACACTCGTCGATTTGCCATTTGTACCGGTAACCAAAGCAAGAGGAATTGAGTCATACTGCTGCCAGTCGACTGTTGCTGGCTCTGGGAATTTATCAATTGCCCAAGTTTTAGACTTCAGGCCCATCCCTAGGCTAATTTCATCATCATCAACCAAGCACACAACTTTGTGTGATCTAGCTTCCTCCATGAATGCCAGCAATCTTGGATTTCGTTCTTCTATGATTGTTTCTTTTAAAGCCGCTAGCCGAGGTAACATGTAGACACTGGGAGATCGCTCAACCCGCAGCGACAATTCGGCCACGCAAAGATCCCATGCAAGTTCTGCTAAATCACAAGCACTATAAAGTAAGTCCATAGGAGCAGATATTGAAAAACTAGCCCCTCCCTCAAATATCCTTGCATAAGAATTGGACGGCCAAGCATAATCGCTACCCAAAGAAACTTGGCAGTGATAAAGGTGTTTCTTCCAGCATTCTAGGACGAGTTCGGGTGCAACATCAGTAAAAAATACATCAATAATAGCGCCGGGCTCATCAGACAATAAGTTAGGTCCTGTTAATCTTCTAACATCATCAAGTTCAAATGACATACTGCTTCCTTGTTATTTCTTTTTACTTGAGTACATTAATCAGACTCTTCATCACGCTCTACCACAATGTGCACACCACGTTCGTCTTGTACAATGCGCGTCCCTTCTTGTAATTCAAATTTGTGTTCTACTGGTTGATATAGTTTTTCAGGGAAATCTCGTGAAGGTGCATCTTTCTTCGTAACTTTCTTCTCAGAAACATTATTAAAGTGCACAATCTGTTTCCAGCAACGGGTAATGTTGTCGCCTAAAATAATTAGCAAATCACCAGGTTCACAGCTCGCTAGGCCCGCTTCAATTGCATCAACTTCGCTTGGGATTGTTTGAATGTCACTGGCTGATACACCATTTTCCTCAAGCGTCTTTTTAAGCAACATCGGTACTTCGTCATGTCCACGACCTCGACGATCGTCATCCGCTTTACACACAAATGTATCGAAGGTAGAAGACACAATTTTGGCTGCTTCAAGTATATCTTCATCGCGTCTATCGCCAGGCATTGCGATAACAAGTCTGCGTCTGCCTTTTACTTCTAAACGGCCAGCCAAGTCTGTAATAGTTTGAATTGCCGCTGGGTTGTGCGCGTAATCAAGAATGACTTTGAATGGGTGTTCATCGAAGATATTAAGACGGCCAGGTGCTTGATAGAAGGACGTATTGAAGATCCTCAAGCCTTGGCGAATATTCTCTAAAGATGTATCAAAGCTGTATGCCATTGCGGTTGCAAACATTGCATTTTGCACGTTGTGCATCGCTTTACCTTCAATCGTTGCAGGTATTAAATGCGTCCATAACAATGGAATGTGAGCGCCTTTGTCATAGATTGTGATCATGTCGCCGTTAATGCCTTTTTCGAGCACAACAGCCATACCGCCTTGGCGAATATGCTCACGTACAAGTCCATGTCCAGAGTCGACCGTGACATAGCATATTTGTTTCGCTTGGCAGAATTCGGCCATTTGTAAGCAGTGAATGTCATCAGCATTCAGAACGACGCAATCTTGTGCGACCTCCACTACAACACGCTTAATTTGTGCCAATTGTTCTAATGTATCAATACCTCGTTGTCCTAAATGGTCAGCCGAGATATTCAAGCACGCACCTACATTACATGTGCTGTAACCTAAACCGCGTTTGACAATACCGCCACGCGCCGTTTCCATAATAGCGAAATCAACACTTGGATCGCGTAATACTATTTGTGCGGAAGTTGGCCCTGTCATATCACCTTTTACAGTGAGATGGCCATCAATATAAACACCATCTGTAGAGGTCATACCCGTAGTAAAACCAGCGCTTTTCATTATGCTGGCTAACATACGTGAGGTAGTCGTTTTTCCATTTGTTCCGGTAATGCCTGCCACCGGAATTCGGGCATTGCTTCCAGCTGGGAACAGCATATCCATCACTTTTCCGGCTACATCTCTTGGCTTACCTTCACTCGGTGCTACATGCATTCTGAAACCAGGTGCCGCATTGCATTCGCAAATACCACCGCCGATTTCTTTATATGACTTACTAATATCGTCCGTTAGAAAATCCACACCGCCAATGTCTAGTCCTATTGCCCGAATGGCACGAACTGCCATATCTCGGTTATCTGGATGTACGATATCTGTTACATCGATTGCTGTGCCACCTGTTGATAGGTTTGCGGTGGAGCGAAGGAAGAATCTTTGGTCTTTTTCAAGCACTGTATCTTTGCTATAACCCGCCTCTTCCATAAGTCGTAAGGCTTGAGTATCCAGTTCTAGCTTTGTCAGCACTTTTTCATGGCCTACACCACGGCGTGGATCTTGATTCACTACATCAACAAGCTGTTCAATAGTGTGAATGCCATCACCGATAACGTGCCCAGGCACTCGCTTAGCAACCGCAACAAGCTCATTGTTAACCACTAACATGCGATGGTCATAGCCAGTGATGAAGCTTTCAACTAAGACAGCTCTGCTCGTGCCATGCTTTTGCGCTTCACCGAAGGCCGCCGCAACTTCTTCGTCTGTCGTCAAATTAATACTAACGCCACGACCGTGGTTTGCGTTCAGCGGTTTTAATACTACTGGAAAACCGATACGCTGAGCCGCTCGAACCGCCTGCCTTTCACTGTAAATCATTAACTGTTGGGGAACAGGTAAACCTAAATCATTAAGTAAATTATGGGTATCTTCTTTGTCGCAAGAAATCTCAACGGCAATATGTTTGGTTTCACTCGTAATTGTGGCTTGAATACGTTGCTGATATTTACCTTGGCCAAACTGAACCAAGCTATAGTTATTTAAGCGTAACCAAGGAATGTCACGTGCTTCCGCCGCGGCTACCAAAGAACCCGTGCTTGGTCCAAATTCTTTACGCTGCGCCATTTTGATGAAATCAGTTAATTCTTCAGCGAAGTTAAAATCGTCTTCGATATTTGCATTAATGGCAGTTTGTACTTCGCTTGGCATTAGGTGCGTTAATAGCTTTAAGCCTAATGCGCCGGCCTCAAGCCCAACATCTCGTTGATGATATTGATAAACAACGTAGTAACAGCCCTTGTCTTTTAGGCTTCTGGTGCGACCGAATGAAACTGAAGATCCTGCTAAGTTTTGCAGCTCGATTGCGACATGTTCCCAAATATGACCAATCCAAGTGCCCTCGTCTTCTTTTAGACGTCTTAAAAAGCCACCTTCTTCTCCATAGGAACAACCATGTTGTTGCAAAGATGGAAGAGCTGCGACGAGACCATCAATAAAACCTTCCCCTAATTTTACTGAAGGCCAATTCTCTAACTCACCAATATCTATTTGATAACAGATAACTGGGAAATTAGCGTAGACATTTGGCCCAACGTAAACATTTTTACTTAGAATTTTCATGATGACAGTTCCCTTCCTGTAACTCTTTTTATTACTTAACGATAGCTATGAACCAAGCTGTTTCTTGTGTGCCCAAGCTTTAAGGATTGGCTCATCAAATAAATTGGATGATAAGGTCAAGTTAAGTGCGATTACTACGTATCTAAAGTACATAAAAAAGGCAGCTTAAGCTACCTTTTGAAGAGAATTTATTTTGATCTCTTATACACCCGAACGAGTTAAGAGAATTTGTGTATCTTGATGATTAGCTTACATAAGCTTTTCGGTTCGAAATATCGAATCTACCGCCCGCAGCTAAGATATGTAACTTAACATTCAGCAAGGTTAAGGCATCGCCCGTTCTGGCTTCCGCCATTGACGAATATTCGATGTCGCTTGGGTCAACAACGGTAATTGCTCCGCTACCAACAACCGTAAAAACGTTGTCGTGATCGATGAATGCAGCGGTGTCTTCATCCAAACCGATACCAATCAAAAACGGGTTATAACTAACAGCTGAGAGTAGGCGAGCTAAACGATTTCTTTGGTTGAAATGTTGATCAACCACAATCGTATTTATCAAGCCCATACCCGGCGCTAAATTTACGCCATCTTCGGTTGGAACAATTCCAGTGCTACCACCAGTGATCATGTGTTGTGACACAATTGCAGCACCAGCAGAAGTGCCCGCATAGTTAACACCTTGGGCGTTTAACTGACGGATCGTTTTTGCAATAGGTGTGCCGCCTAAGATAGTCGATAACCGTAGTTGGTTTCCGCCGGTAACAAAAATACCGGTGCTTTTTTCTAAGGTTTTCACATAGTCAGGGTTTTGCGCATCGCTGCGCTCAGTAATAGGTAAAGAATAAGTTTTCTTAACCCCTATTTCTTCAAATATCTTTTGATAACGCGAACCCGTATCGTCCAGCTGTGACGCTGTTGGAATAACAGTGATCACCGCATCTTTACCACCGCTAAGCTCGACAAATTTGGCTAAAATTTCAGGGTTATCTATTTTTTCTTCTGCACCACCAATAGGAATTACATATCCTCTTTGGGTGCCATCTATAGTTGGAGAGGGCATAATATTTACTCGAAAGTGCCTTTTTTGATTTGTTGTTTATGTTTAACATGCCAATGACCCATGGCCATCACGTGCTCAATCCGATTTTGTTTGTTCAAAATGATGATATCGGCATCAACACCTTTTTGTATTCGACCTTTATGATGAAAATTCATCAGTTGCGCAACATTCTTAGTAAAAAAGGGTAAGAAGGTTTCTATCGCTTGGCCGTCATCAATGAGTTCATAAAAGATATCAGTCATCGATTGCGATTCAGCAAAATCCATTTTTTTCAGACTACCGTTAGCATGGAAATCGGGTAAACATCCGCCACCATCCGAGCTAATCGTTAATTTATCTTGTGGCAAATCTTGCTGCATATAACGCAGCAATGCTTCGCCGGGCTCATAACCAACATCACCCGTTTCAAACGCAGTGACATCCACCCAACAACCTCTTTTTGCAAGCTCACAGGCCTCTTCAAATAAAAAGCGTTGGCGATTGATATGCGTTGGGTTGTAAGTTCGAGGTGGTATTTCCGCAGTCTCAAGCGCTTCTCTAATCAAGCTTAAGCCACGTTCACCATCACCTAAGTGCAAATGAAGCATTCCGGCTTTGCCCGTCATTAAACGCGCAACATGAGCCTCTGAGGCAATCTTTAACAGTTCATTCAAAGTAGGTTGGCTTGAGCGATGATCGCTAATAGCCAATTCGCCCACACCGATGACAGGTTCAATAAAAACGATATCAGACTTAACCGAGCCGGTTAGAGTAGTTGGAGGTAAATGATAACCGCCAGTGTAGCAATAAGCCGAGAAACCTTCTTCACGCAATGCATAAACTTGCGCAACAAGAGATTCAGTACTGCGAGTTAAATCATCAGTACCTAACAAGCCAACAGCAGTCGTTACACCTGCTCGTGTAAACTTACTTAAAGGAACGGGGGGAACGCGAGTTGAAAAGCCAGCTTCGCCACCACCACCTGTAATGTGAGTATGACCATCGATAAAGCCAGGCATGACCACACAACCTTGGGCATCAACAATTTCATACTCAAGATTTAGCTCAGGTAATGTATCACCGATGTAAACGATTTTGTTTTCCGCAATAAGGATATGCTGCAAGCCTAAGTGTTCAGGCGCATATACGTCAGCATTCTTAATTATAGTGATCAAAACCGAAACGCTCTTTTCATAAGTTTATATAATGCGCTAATTCTATCGCTTGAGGGCCAAAACACATAACCCTTTTTACACTATTTATATTTAGGGCGATTAGAAAAGCGCTTATTGCCTACTTAGTACGCAATAAGCGCCAAACCGCAGAATAATCAAACAGAAACACGATGCTTAATGGTTGGCTACTGTATAACAGGTAACCAGCTACCCATTGTGACAGCAAAAGTGCCCAACATGAAGTAAACGGTGATAGCTGCAAGACTGCCAGTCACTGCATAAATAAAAACACTATTATTCGAATTGCTAGCCCGTCTATATAGTTCGTAAAAGACTATCGGGAACACGTAGCATATAACGCTTATGGCAAGCACCGTAGGACCAGTAAAAGTTTGGAAGTCGATACCAACGGGCCCGAATAATACTAAGAAGCCAAACAGAATAATGCGAAAATAAAGCACACCATTCGCCACAATGAAGAGGCGCGTCGCCCAGATCTGATGCACAGCAATGTTACGCGCTCTGGCATAAGCAAAGGCCAAGAAGCCACAGATGATAGTAACCACACCGTTGAAGGTCGTAAGTGAGTGCATCGTCAAATTGCCAACCGTTCCGCGAGTCCAGATCATGTATATCCCCACGAATGAAATAGTCAGCGCAAGGAAGACATACAGGCGACCATTGATTCGATGAAAACGAAGATATTTATTACGGATGCGCGGAATCAATTGCAAAGGCCCGCCCGCAATCATCACAATAGCGAGCAATACATGCATCCCAAAAGCAATATTCCCAAGCGTGTCACCGGCAATGAAAGCGCCTCCAGAATTTCCATTCCACTTGGCGAGATCACCACTAATTGAAGGCATCGCATAAGCAGCTATCAAGTAAAGGATAAACAGCATTTGGCACAAAACCAACACGCTTAACCAAGCTTTGCCGCTCCAGCTCAATACACGCTGTGCGGTTTTAATTTTTGATTTGTTATCTGCTCCCATTATGTCAGCGGAGTCGACTGTGAGTTTCGTTGTACTTTCCATAAAAATCCCAAGTGCCTAGTACGATCCATCGATTGGACATGTAGAAGGCGTTTAATTTAATAATCAAATACACGTTAGCAGAAGCTTAGGCTTAAAAAAGGAAAGTGACACGAATACTTACAATTGGAAGATTAAAGTTACATATGAATTTAGAGATTTTGTTTATTGAAGACAAATGCCAACGCATGGCGTGTTTGAACTCAGGTTAATTGCATTATGCATATCGTTAAATTGTTCAGTGATATTATTCTGAAAAGTACTGTTTTTAAGCTTTCTAGTTGGTTTGGGAGGTTCCCAATCAAGTTGGGAATGACGTGTCTTCGTAGTGATATTATTCTGAAAAGTGCTGTTTTTAAGTTTTCTAGTTGGTTTGGGAGGTTCCCAATCAAGTTGGGAATGACGTGTCTTCGTAGTGCTATTATTCTGAAAGGTGCTGCTTTTAAGCTTTCTAGTTGGTTTGTGAGGTTCCCAATCAAGTTGGGAATGACGTATCTTCGTAGTGATATTATTCTGAAAAATGCTGTTTTTAAGCTTTCTAGTTGGTTTGTGAGGTTCCCAATCAAGTTGGGAATGACGTT